>DAOTOD010000063.1:0-2764 GCA_035451165.1 Bacteroidales bacterium | reverse complement strand
TCCTAAAGATAAACACTTTTATACAAATTGTTATGATAGAAATATTTATAAAATAATAGATTTGAAAACAGGTAAATATGAATTGTTTAAAGAAAAATTATATAAAAATGAACAAGCTAAACTAACTTTAAGTCCTAATGGTAAATTTTTATATTATTTCAGTGCTGGTATACTTAAAGTTTATAATTTCCCAAGTTGTACGTTTGTTAAAGATATTAAATGGCTTGAGCATGGTATGGCAAATAATGGAGCTTATTCAGTTGCTGTTAGTAAAAAATATATTTATACTTGGGATGCTGAAGAAAAAAAGATATTTGTTTATAATTTAGAAGGTGAAAAATTAAAAACAGTCTATATCACAGACGGAGATTATGGATATTCAATTTCTTATGCTAAGGGGCTTGTTTTTGTTTCAACTGATGGTAATTATGGAGTTGGACGTTGGTATGGCTATAAAATTAAATAATTTAAATTTTTAACTATTACTTAAAAACGATTTACTCAATATAACGCAGTGATTTATTAATAATCCTATTTGTTTATTATTAAGAAGTTCTTTTATTAATATAATTTATAAGCCTTTTATAATAAAATATCTTTGCAATTATTTTAATAATTATAAAATTTTCTTATTTTTGCTATTGAATAACATATATATATTTACATTTAATTAAAAAAACTATGAAAAGAATTTTTACATTCTTTATTTTAATTTTAATAAATGGAATGTTTGTATATCCACAAACTGAAAAAATAAAACCTAAATTAAGTTTTGAAGATGAAATATTAACACATAATATATCGATTACTACCGATGGCTCCTTTTTATATACTAGTAATGGAGGCGTAGCTAGCAAGGGACAAATAAATAAATATACTTTAAGTGGTTATTTTGTTGAGTCTTATCCTATTGATTTGGATATGAGAGGCCTTTTTTATAATCCTAAAGATAAACACTTTTATACAAATTGTTATGATAGAAATATTTATAAAATAGTAGATTTGAAAACAGGTAAATATGAATTGTTTAAAGAAAAATTATATGAAAATGAACAAGCTAAACTAACTTTAAGCCCTAATGGTAAATTTTTATATTATTTCAATAATGGTATACTTAAAGTTTATAAATTCCCAAGTTGTAAACTTATTAAAACTATTACAGGATTTGATTATGGTAAAGAAAGTTATAATGGATCTTCTGCAGTTGCTATAGGTAAAAAACATATTTTTACATGGAATGCTGAAGAAAAAATGATATTTGTTTATAATTTAAAAGGTGAAAAGTTAAAAACAGTCTATATAACAGACGGAGATTATGGATATTCAATTTCTTATGCTAAGGGGCTTGTTTTTGTTTCAGTGGATGGTAATTATGAAGTTGGCCACTGGTATGGTTATCAAATTGAGGAATAAAATAGTTTAAATTTTTAGTTGTTTTTTACAAGCAATTTAATATAGTTATAAAGATTTGAGTTGTTAGTAATCCTTTTTATTTCTGTATTATTAAGGAGTTGCCTTATTCCTATAATTTTAATGTTTTTGATTCTCTTTAAAATAAAGTGATGTTACTAAATTATATTAATATATTTTCTTTTATATGCTTTGAAATAATTATTTTATTACAAGTTTGCGGAAATGTTTGAAAGTGCTATGTTTTTTATAAAACCTATGCAAAAGTTATAGTTTTTTGAGTACTTTTGTTTTTACATATGTTAATGTTAATTATGTGGAAAAGTAAATAAAATGTTGAAATTTTTAAATAAACCATATCCCTTTAATGATGACTTAAGACACAATGCAAAAGTAATTATCTTCATAAGTTTAGGTATATTAGTTTATTTGTTTGTTTTTCAGCCTATTGAAATAAATTTGCTTTCAAAAAAAAATTTTTTTTATTTAGGAGCAGGTCTTACACTTTCAACTTTTACAGTCCTTACAATTAACCTTATTATTATACCAAGTTTGTTTAAAAAACAATTTGTAAAATGGACAATTAAAAAAGAAATCATTTGGAATTTATTAATATTATTATCTATTTCTACTTGTGATTTTTTTTTCTACACTCATCTTTTTGGTATTATTAATATTCGATATTCTGATATTTCAAATATATTGCTATTAGGTTTACTTCCAGTAGCTATTTTAATTATTATAAATCAAAATAGATTGTTAAAAAAACATTTAAAAGAAGCTAAATATATCAATCAAAAATTAATAGATAAAAAAAGAAAAGAAGATAAATTAGTACATTTTGAATCAGATTATAAAAAGGATAATTTAATAATAAGAGCTGATAGTATAATTTTAATTAAAGCTGCTGATAATTATGTTGAAGTTTTCTATGAAAGTGAGGGAATAGTTAAAAAACAATTAATTAGAATGACTTTAAAAAAAGTTGAACAATTATTAAGCGAATACGATTATTTGATACGCTCTCATAGATCATATATTGTTAATATTCATCAAATAAAAGAAATTCAAGGTAATGCAGATGGCTATAAATTGTTTTTTAATCAAAATGATTTAACAGCATTTGTTTCACAAAAATTTATTGATGAGTTTAAAAAAATAATTTAATAACTTGCCCCTAAATATAGGCAATTCGTCCCTGTTACAACTTTAATATCCCTTTTTTAGCAATTATTATCCCTTATTTTACAATTGAAAGGTTGTTGCTAATACTTTTGTCATAAAAGGTATTATTATGAAAGGACTTAATATTGGTGGATTAAAACTCAAATTGCCTATCATACAAGGAGGCATG
>DAOTOD010000062.1:4493-6781 GCA_035451165.1 Bacteroidales bacterium | reverse complement strand
AAAAATTTTGAAAAAGACTCTTTATTTCAATTGGTTTTTCCTCAACCTGGAATGATTAGAAAAGATATAACAGAAGCTTATTTAAAAGCTGCTACTGATGAAGAAAAGGAAAAAATAGTAAGAAATTACATTGTTGAAACTAATCCTCACGATGGTAAACAAAAATTAAATAAACCATTTTTTATTAATGAAAATGGAGAATTAGAAATTATTGAAGGCAGTCAACATAAATATCCTCCTTGTCAACTTATTTTTGATTTTTATACACAAAATTGTTTTGCTTTCTGTACTTATTGTTTCAGACATGCCCAAGTAAGGGGGGATGAAGATATGTTTTTACAAAAAGATGTTGCACAAATACACAGATATTTAAAATTACATAAAGAGACTACAGATATTTTAATTACTGGAGGTGATGCAGGTTTTATTACTCCTGAACGTTTTGAAGAATATATAAATCCTATTATTAATGATCCTGAATTATTGCATATTAAAACTATACGTTTAGGAACACGTGTTTTAACATACAATCCTGAAATAATACTTACTCGTGATTATGTAAAGATGCTTAATTTATTTAAAAAGTTATATGATAATGGTATACAAATACTTATTATGTCACATTTTTCTACTCCTCGTGAACTTCTTAATGCAGCAACTATTGCAGCTATACGTCGTTTGAAAGCTTATGGTGTAACCTTAAAAAGTCAAAGCCCTATAATGAATCATATAAGTTTATTTACTGATAAAGATGGTAAAGTAGATGTAGACCGTTCAGCTCAAAATTGGATAGATTTGGGTAATATACTGGCTATGTTGGGAATAGGTTTTCATTCTATGTATTGTGCAAGGCCTACAGGGGAACACCATTATTTTACTGCTCCTTTGGCTGACATTAATAAGATATTTAGTAAAGTATACAGAACTTTAGCTTCTATTAATAGACCCTCTCGATATATAACTATGACTTCTTCAGCAGGTAAAATTTCTTTACTAGGTACAACAGAATTAAAAGGCGAGACTTTATTTGTACTTAAATTTAATGAAGGACGTAATATGGAATGGATAGATAAAGTTTATCTTGCAAAATATGATGACAAAGAAAATATTATAGAAAAATTAAAACCATATGAATCTGATAAATTCTTTTATGAGGATGAATTACGCGAAATAGAAAATGAATTAGTTAAATATATGTCTTCTTTAAAAAAATAATTCATTTTTTTATTATGATTAACAAAATAGTAGCTGATGTTAAAGAGGCTGTATCTGAAATTTTTGATGGTGCAACTATATTAATAAGTGGTTTTGGAGAGGCTGGTAGCCCTATAGAACTTATTCATGCTTTGATAGATCACGGAGCAAAAGATCTTACAGTTGTTAGTAATAATACAGGGAATGGACACATAGGTTTGGCTGCTTTAATTGAAAACAGACAAGTTAAAAAAATGATTTGCTCTTTCCCTAGAACAGCTAATTCAGTAGTTTTTCCTGAATTATATAGAAAGGGAGAAATTGAATTAGAACTTGTGCCTCAAGGTACTTTAGCTGAAAGAATAAGAGCTGGAGGAGCTGGGATACCTGCTTTTTATACACCTACTTCTATAGGTACACCTTTAGAAAAAGGAAAGGAAATCAGAGAATTTAATGAAAAAAAGTATGTTTTAGAGTATGCGATAAAAGCAGATTTTGCTTTAGTGAAATGCAAAGTGGCCGATAGATACGGGAATTTGTTATATAATAAAACAGCTCGTAATTTTGGACCAATAATGTGCATGGCTGCTAAATGTGCAATTGTTCAAGCTTCAAAGATTGTCGAAGTTGGCGAAATAGACCCTGAAATTGTAGTTACTCCTGGCATATTTGTTAAGAAAGTTATTCATATTCCTAATCCCTTAAGTGAAAATAAACTAATAAAAGAAAATGTTAGATATTTAAAATAACTTATGAATACAAATTCAATAATTGGATGGAGTCGCGAAGAAATGGCTCAAAAAGTCGCAGAAGATATACCTGATGGTTCTTATGTAAATCTTGGCATAGGCTTGCCAGAATTAGTCGCTAATTATATTCCTAAAGATAGAGAAGTTATATTTCATACAGAAAATGGCTTGCTTGGTATAGGACCACCACCTCCTCCTGGGCAAGAAGATGATGAATTAATTAATGCAGGGAAAAAAGCTGTTACTGCAATAAAAGGAGCTTGTTTTTTTCACCATGCTGATAGCTTCGCAATGATTAGAGGAGGACATATAGATATTTGTGTTTTAGGGGCTTTTCAAGTTTCT
>DAOTOD010000062.1:0-4483 GCA_035451165.1 Bacteroidales bacterium | reverse complement strand
AGCTAACTGGTCAACAGGAGAAACTGATGCTATACCTGCTGTAGGCGGTGCAATGGATTTAGTAGCTGGTGTTAAAACCATATATATTATAACTCAACATCTTACTAAAAATGGAGAACCTAAAATTGTTAAAGAATGCAAATATCCTTTGACAGGTAAAGCAGTGGTTAATAGAATATATACTGATTTTGCTATTATTGATGTAACTAAAAATGGATTATTTGTTAGAGAACTTGCTCCAGGTATTACAAAAGAATTTATTCAAAAAAATACAGAAGCAATATTAAATTTTTATTAAATGTTAAAATAATAAAGTTAATATATTTATTGTTCCATTAGACAATTAAGTTTTTCCTAAATTTTTTGTAAATCATGAAAAAAGAAGAAATATTATATTCGCGTGCTATTAAGGTTTTACCTGGTGGCGTTAGTAGAAACATAATATATAGAAAGCCTCATCCATATTATGTTTCATCAGCACAAGGTTGCTATGTATTTGATATTAACGGGGTTAAGAAAATAGATTTTGCTAATAATGTTGCTGCTTTAATACATGGGCATGCTCATCCAGCTATTGTTAATGCAGTTACTCAACAAATACAAAAAGGTACGGCTTTTACTATAGGCACAGCAATAGAAGTAGAATATGCAGAACTTATGTGCAATAGAGTACCTTGGTTTGATAAAATAAGGTTTGTAAATTCTGGTACCGAAGCAGTTATGTCGATGATAAAAGCTGCAAGAGCATATACAGGTAAGCCAAAAATTGCAAAAATTGAAGGTAGCTATCATGGTAGTTATGACACTGCTGAAGTTAGTCAAAGTGCATCTCCTAAGACATGGGGTGACATCGATAATCCTAATAGTGTACCTAATGTATATGCCACTCCTAAAGGTGTTCTTGATAATGTAGTTATTATTCATTTAAATGATATAGATAGATCAATTAAAATATTAAATAAATATGCTGGAGAAATAGCTTGTGTTATAATTGATCCTGTTCCACATAGAATAGGGATGATACCCGCTAGCCATGAATTTGTTGAAGCTATTTATAATTGGACTCGCCAAAACAATGCTTTGCTATGTTTCGATGAAGTTATTAGTTTTAGAGTTAATTATGAAGGTGCTCAAGCTGATTATATCCATAAGCCTGATTTAACATCACTTGGTAAGATAATAGGCGGGGGCTTCCCTATAGGAGCTTTGGCCGGTAAAGATGAAATCATGAGTGTATTAGATCCTGGTAATCAAAATTATAAATTCCCATTGTCGGGGACTTTTTCTGCAAATCCGGTTTCTCTTACAGCAGGTAAAGTAGCAATGGAATTATTTAATAGAGAGATGGTAAATCAAATAAATTCAATGTCTTTAATTGCTCAAAAACAAATTCTTGAAGCAGCTAAAATTGCAGATGTACCTGTATGTATTAGTGGTAAAGGCTCTATATTTAAAATACATTTCAGAGAAAAATTACCTTTTAATTATCGCGATGCTTATGAAGATGAAAAAATGAAGAAAATAATGAATATGTTTGTAGAGCATCTATATGAAAAAGGTATTATTGTTATTAATTCTTGTTCATGTACTATTTCTACTGCAATAACACAAAAAGAAATTGATATTTTAAGTGATTCTGTTTTGAGTGCTTTTAAATATATAAAACCAGAATTAGAAAAGAAAATATAAAAAGGTTATGTATAGGAATGTTTTTATTTGTGATGCTGTTAGAACACCTATTGGTAAATATGGTGGAGCTTTATCGTCAATTAGAACAGATGACCTTGCTGCTATTCCTATTAATGCAATAGTAAATAAACATCCTGAAATTGATTGGTTAGAATTAGATGATGTTATAATTGGATGTGCTAATCAAGCAGGGGAAGATAATAGAAATGTTGCAAGAATGGCGTTATTGCTTGCAGGGCTTTCTGAGACAATACCTGGTGTTACAATTAATAGATTATGTGGTTCAGGTATGGAAGCTATTGGGCTAGCAGCTAGAGCTATTGCAGTTGGAGAAGCTGATTTGATTATTGCTGGAGGAGTAGAAAGTATGTCAAGAGCCCCATTTGTCATAAGTAAGGCTGTAGAACCTTTTGATAGAAATGTAACACTATATGATACAACTATAGGATGGAGGTTTATAAATAAAAAAATGCAAGAAAAATATGGTGTTGATTCAATGATAGAAACAGCTGAAAATTTGGCTGAGCAATTTAACATATCTCGTGAAGCACAGGATTTATATGCATATAATAGCCAGCTTAAAGTTGCTCAAGCTCAACAAAATAAATTATTTGATGAAGAAATTATTCCAGTTAATATTATTCAAAAAAAAGGAGAAACTATAATTTTTGATCAAGATGAACACCCAAGATTAAGTTCTATAGAAAAATTAGCTTCATTGAAACCAATAGTAAAAGCTAATGGGACAGTAACTGCAGGGAATTCATCGGGTGTTAACGATGGAGCAGCTGCACTTATAATAGCTTCAGAGGCGGTAGTAAAAAAATATAATCTAACACCTTTATGTAGAATAATAGGAATGCAAGCAGCAGGTGTTATGCCACGAATTATGGGTATTGGTCCCGTGTATTCTACTAATAAGTTATTACATAAATATAATTTAACTTTAAAAGATTTTGATATAATTGAAATAAATGAGGCTTTTGCAGTGCAAGTTTTAGCATGCCTTAAATTGTTAAATTTACATAGTGAAGATATAAGAATTAATAAATTAGGTGGAGCAATTGCCTTGGGACACCCTTTAGGTATGAGTGGTGCAAGATTAGTACTTACTGCTTCTTACCAGCTTAAAAGAGAACGATTACAAAAAGCTCTTTGTACAATGTGTGTAGGAGTGGGGCAGGGTGTATCTATTGCTATAGAAACTGTTTAAAATTTATATTTTTTATATAAATTTTATTTATTGTTAATTAAAGTTTAAATAAAATTTTTATATGAATGTATAAAAATATTGTAGATTTAACAAAATACTGTAAATTTGCATTTTTTAAATAAAAATATATATGGCTACTACTGCAGATATAAGGAATGGATTAACAATAATTTTTAATAATGAAATATATACTATAGTGGAATTTCAACATGTAAAACCTGGTAAAGGAGGCGCTTTTGTTAGAACTAAATTAAAAAATGTAAAAACAGGAAGAGTTATTGCTAATACATTTAACTCAGGAGCTAAAATTGAACTTGCGAGAGTTGAAAGACGTCCTTATCAATTCTTATATAAGGATGAAGATAATTACCATTTTATGAATACTAATACTTTTGAGCAAATAGCAATAGATAAGTCGATTATTGATGCTTTTGAGTTTTTGAAAGAAGGGCAAGAAGTTGAAATTATTTTTGATGCTGGTAGTGAAACACCTATTAATTGCGAACTCCCACCTTTTGTAGAACTTGAAGTGGTTTATACTGAACCTGGAGTAAAAGGAGATACTGCTACTAATGCAATGAAAAATGCTAAATTAGAAACAGGAGCAGAAATAATGGTTCCTTTGTTTATTAATGTAGGTGAAAAAATTCGTGTTGATACTAGAAATAAATCTTATTCAGAAAGAGTAAAAAAATAAATATTTTCCCCATGTTACTTGAGAAGAATTACCAACTTAAAGAAATAGCATCTTGGTTAAATGCTAATTATAAAGGAGACCCTAACCAGCTTATTACAGGAATTAATGAGATACATAAAGTTAACCCGGGTGATTTAACATTTGTTGATCATCCTAAATATTATAAAAAGGCATTACAATCAAAAGCTTCAGTTATAATCATAAATAAAGAAGATGTAGAATGTCCTCAAGGTAAATCATTAATTTTTTCTGATGATCCTTTTAGAGATTATGTCTTTTTAGTTAAAAAATTTCGCCCCTTTATAGCTTCTTCTGAAGCTATAAGTTCGTCAGCAATAATAGGTGAAGGTACAATTATTCAACCTAACGTATTTGTTGGTAATAATGTTATAATAGGTAAAAATTGTATAATACATGCAAATGTTTCTATTTATGATTATACTTTAATAGGTGATAATGTTATCATTCATTCTAACACTACAATAGGAGGTGATGCTTTTTATTATAAACGCCGCCCTGATGGTACTTATGATAAACTTGAAAGTTGTGGTGGGGTTGTTATAGAAGATAAAGTAGAAATAGGTTGTAGCTGTGCTATTGATAAAGGTGTTTCTGCTAATACTGTTATTGGGAAAGGTACAAAAATAGATAATCATGTTCAAATAGGCCATGATACTGAAATAGGTAGCAATTGTCTCATAGGCTCGCATGCTACTATTGCTGGCGTTAGTAAATTAGAAGATAATGTAATTGTTTGGGGACAAGTAGCTATCAACAAAGACTTGGTCATAGGACCTGGTGCAGTTATTTTAGCTTGCTCTGCTGTTGATAAATCTTTAAAAGGAGGTAAAACATATTTTGGTGTACCTGTTCAGGAAGCTCGT
>DAOTOD010000061.1:0-6807 GCA_035451165.1 Bacteroidales bacterium | reverse complement strand
ATATTTGTTAATTATTATATAAGAATAATTCTCTCTTAATAATTATTCATAATGAAAAAACGAGAACTTATAAATAAACTAGCTGAAACAGGCTTAAGGGTAACGCCTCAAAGATTATTAGTATATGAAATTATATTAAAACATAATAATCATCCTACTGCTGAAGAAATAATGGCCTATGTTAAAAAAAAATTCCCTAATATAGCTATAGGTACTATATATAAGATTATTGATTCTTTAATAGAAAAAAAATTAATAACTCGAGTAAAAACTGATAAGGATATAATGCGTTATGAAGCTGTTTTATCTCATCACCACCATCTTTATTGCTCAAAATCTGATATAGTAATAGATTACTTTAACCAAGATATTGATAAAATTGTAACAGATTATTTCAATAAAAATAAAATACCAGATTTTGAAATAGAAGATATAAAACTGCAAATTATAGGTTGTTTCAAAAAATAAAATAATAATAAAATTTAAATTATTAACCTTAAAAAAATAAATTATGGGCAAACAAGCAATTTCAGTATCATCAGTTGATGTAAAAAAATTATTAGAACTGTTAAATGCTGCTCTTTGTGAAGAGTGGTTAGCTTATTATCAGTATTGGATAGGAGCAAGGGTTATGGAAGGCCCTATGCGTAGTGAAGTAGAACCTGAACTTTTATTGCATGCTAACCAAGAACTTAACCACGCTGTAATGGTAGTAAATAGAATTATACAGCTTGGAGGAACTCCTATACTTAATCCTGTTGACTGGACTAAGTATGCAAGATGTGCTTACGATGAGCCGTCAAACCCTTATATAGAAATTATTTTAGAACAAAATCTTAAAGGTGAAAGATGTGCTATACAACGTTATCAAGAAATTGCTGACTTTACTAATGGTAAAGACCACGCAACATATCAAATGGCTGTTACAATACTTAATGAAGAACTTGAACATGAAAATGATATAGAAGCATGGCTCACAGACATAAATCGTATGAAAGAAGAAATAAAAAAAATGAAAATTTAATTAATAATCAAATAAAATTTTAAAATTATGGAAGAACAAATAATTTCAATGCCTCGTATAGGCGATAAAGCACCTGCTTTTAAAGCGGCCACAACCCAAGGCGATATAAATTTCCCTTACGATTATTCAGGCGATTGGGTAATACTTTTTAGTCATCCCGCCGATTTTACTCCCGTATGTACTTCTGAATTTATAACTTTCGCAAGCCTAGAAGAAAAATTTGCTGAAGCTGGTTGCAAACTTATAGGCCTTTCTGTTGACGGATTATATAGTCATATAGCATGGCTACGAACTATTAAAGAAAAAATAGAATATAAAGGAATGAAAAATATAGAGGTTAAATTCCCTCTCATAGAAGATATTACTATGGAAGTAGCTAAAAAATATGGCATGATTCAACCTGGCGAAAGTAACACAAAAGCTGTTAGAGCCGTATTCTTTATTGACCCTAATAGTATTATTAGAGCTATAATTTATTACCCTTTAAGCCTAGGACGTAATTTCGAAGAACTGTATAGAGTTCTCATAGCTCTCAAAACTGCTGATGAATTTGGTATAGCTACCCCTGCCGACTGGCAACCGGGCGATGATGTTATTATTTCTCCCGCCTCTTCGTGCAGTGCAGCACAAAAAAGAATGGAAAACAACGAAGAAGATATTGATTGTAAAGATTGGTTTTTCTGTACCAAAAAACTTGATAAAGAATTAATACTAAAAAGAATTATAAAAAATAAATAAGTTAATTTGCTTATATAAAAAACAAAGAGACTATTTAAATTTCAATAGTCTCTTTTTTTATTAATTAGCAACTAAAATATTTTTTTATTGAATTACCTTTTTATATTCCCTTATACTAACCCAACCCTTGTGACCTGAACTGCTTCCTACAGCAAAAGTTATATTAGTCCCTTCTGGTAGCCATAATGGAAAAGGAGGTGGATATAATAAATTCCCTGTATATATATAATTAGTTATACTTTGGTAACTAGCAATAACATTACCATTAATGTTAGTTATCCTCACAGGGTAAGCTTGTAAATTGACTCCATTTGCATTAATAGCACTTTCAATAGACCATGCTCTATTAGCAGGCACAGTATATGATGTAGAAGGATAATCTACTTGCAATAATAGTACTCTTGAAAATTGATAAGTAGTATCAGCAAGTGTAGGACCACCACCTCCAGCAGCAACGGCATTATCAACATATTCTTTGTTAGCAGCATCAAGGTTATTAGTACAGGTGGCAACATTAACTATTTTATTGCTTGCCATGTCTAAGTGAGTAGTAGCTGTGTGATTGCCTAAGTTATCGCCTGCATTAGCTTTAACCCAATTAGCACCGTCATAAAACCAAAAACCTGAATCATTATCTATTTGATAAACTAATAGACCTCTCGCTGGACTTGGAATAGCAATACGTTCGGCTTCACTCATACGAGGGGTAAGGAAACCTTTAGTATTGCTGCTTACATCGAGCATAGCCGAAGGGTCAGCAACTGCTCCTGTTGCATTAATAGCAACACCATTTTGTGCAAAACTTTGTAATATTATTAATACTAACAAAGTTGAAACAATAATAATTTTTTTCATGGGAATATATTTTAAATTTAAATTTATACTAACAAAGTTAAAAAATATATATTAAAAATATATATTTTCAATTAAACAATTCAAATATTTTTTTGATAATTAAGAAATTATAAGCCGGCGATAAATGTTTTTTTTGCCTTTCGAAATTTTAATATACCATATACCAGGTGTTTCGGGCGAGATGTTAATTACACAGCTAATATTACCTGGACCGGGAAAATTTTGCCCAAAAACGTATCGACCATCAGCTTGTTTAACTTCAATAGCTACATCTTTTTTTGTTTTATTATAAAATTCTAATCTAAAAAAACCTTCTTCTTGGTATGGTATAAGCTGCAAACCTGATATGCCTATTTTAGAAGGATTTACACTATTATCAGAATATTCTTCAAAGCGTATATATTTTGTTATAGTTTTTAAATTTTCTTTTTGATTATCTATTTGCTTTTGATTTTCATTATTATATTTGTCTTCTTCTGGTTTGTAAATATTTTCTGAAAAGTCAGTATCATTATCCAAATTAAAATCTTCAAACCACTTGTTAAAATTAAAATATTCATCAAATAAGCTATCCGATTTAAACCCAAAAAAGAATTCATTACCATCATCTTTAAAAGAAAAACCTTTAATGCTAGGAGGAAAGAAATTAAACTCTTCCTGTATTTTTTTCATCCATTCATCAGGATCAAAATTAAAGCTATATTTAGGGAATCTAGGTTTAGTAGGTTTTATCAAAGGCATATTTTCACGAGCCATATCTTGTAAATATTTATCTACCTCATATCCTTTAAGTATTTTAGTTTCTTTTTTTCCATCTTTTTCAGTAATAATAGTCATAGTGCGTTCTTTGCCATCGTCAGTTATCGTAATCTTTTTTTGATAACTATTAATATTTAGTTTGGGATTGTTTTGAGCAAATAAATCATTTAAATACATTAAAGATAATGAATAAAAAATACTTAAAATTATTATAAATTTAAAATGAAAAGAAAAAAGATTATTTTTCATATTCCATTGCTTTTTAAGGTTATTTACAAATATATTCTAAAATTAAATGGGAATCCGTTAAAAAATTGTTAAAATGGGGAGGGTAACAATTATTAATAACTTTATAATTAAATAAATAACATCTTTAAAAATCTCACAAATACTTAAAACACAAATAATATATTTTTATTATTTGATAAACAGTTAATTATTAATAAAGTGGAATTGTATTTATTGAAAAAATTTTATACTTGTAAAAAACAATTATTATAAAAATAATAATTCAAATATTTAATAAAACATATATATATAGAAAAATTAAACATAAACAATTAAAATCATTGTTATTACTTAAAAATTAATTAAAATATTTTTTGTTTAAATAAATATTTGAAGTCAAGAATTGTTTAAAAAAACTATGTTATTATGTTATTTAGTAATTTCAATCTATAATATTATAGATTAACTTAATGCTATTTCAAAAACAGGTTGGCTTATTATACTTTGCTTTACTTTACAATTTTCAGCTACTTTAATTATAGACTCTTTGTATTTATCTGGGAAATCTGTAGGGAGTTTAATATTAATACTTATTTTTGAAGGTAATCCATTATCCTTAAATTCAACATTTTGTGTAATTACTATATTTTCAGATGATATGTTTCTACTATCACAAAACATTTTAACATATATTCCTGCACAAGTTGCTATTGATGCTAAAAACAATTCAAAAGGTGAAGGAGCAGTATTATCACCTCCAACATTAGTAGGTTGATCTGTTTTTACTACAAAATTGTTTATATGTGCATAAACTTTCTTATTACCTGCAAATTCAACATTAATTTTCATAATAATTTATTTTTGTTAATTTTTACAAATTTACTCATTATTTATTTAAATAAAAAATTATTGATTTATTTAAAGTTTAAAATATGAATTTATTTTATTCGTTTTTAATTTATTTAAAATATTAACTTTGCGCTATGAAATTAAACAAATTAATATTTTTATTACTTTTGTTGTGTTTGATGATAGTAACCGCTTGCACTAACAATTTCCAAAAAGTGCTTAAAAGCACAAATATGGATTACAAAGAAAAAATGGCTATTAAATACTATAACGAGAAAAATTATGACCGTGCTCTTCAACTTTTTGATGAACTAAGAATATTTAATAAAGGTAGCTTGAAAGCTGAAGAAATAGCTTTTTATTATGCTAATTGCTATTTTGGGATGAATGATTTTTATACAGCTGGTTTTTATTATAAAGATTTTGTTAATACTTTTCCTAATAGCAAACATGCTGAAGAATGTGCTTATTTGGCTGCATATTGTAAATATATGGAATCACCTAAATATAATTTAGACCAAACTATAACTAAAGATGCTATAAAAGAGTTTCAACTGTTTATTGATATGTACCCCACAAGTAATAAAGTAGAAGAAGCAAATAACAAAATAGACGAATTAAGAGCTAAGCTTCAAAAAAAAGATTTTGAAAATGCTAAATTATATTATGTTATGGAAGACTACAAAGCAGCTATAATATCCTTTAGAAATCTGTTAAAAGAATATCTTGACACCATTTACAAGGAAGATGCTTTATATTATATAGCAAAAGCTTACTATAATTATGCCTCAAAAAGTATAGAACAACAAAAATATTTGAGGTTTAAATCTGCTATTGAGTCAGCTAATAATTTTAAATTATATTTCCCTAATAGTAAGTACAAAAAAGATATCGAACAAATTATTAAAATTTCATCAAAAGAAATTGTTAAGTATAAATCTTAATAAATTTTATATTATGGACTATAAAAAATTAAAAATTGAACAAGTTGTAATTACAAGAAATGTCGAAGATTTAGAAGCAAAAACAGGCAATATTTACGAAACAGTTGCTATTATTTCTAAAAGAGCAAATCAAATAAGCCTTGAGTTGAAAGAAGAATTACATAATAAAATTGCAGAATTTGCATCTCAAGGCGACGCATTAGAAGAAATATTTGAAAATAAAGAACAAATAGAAATTGCAAAATTCTATGAACATTTACCTAAACCTACTTTGATAGCTATTAATGAATTTCTTAATGGCGAAATATATGCTCGTAACCCTCTTAAAGAGCATAATGAAAATTTAAATTAACAATCAATTTGATTAATGTTAAAAAATAAAAAAATTCTATTAGGTGTTACTGGAAGCATAGCTGCTTTTAAAATACCTGCTCTTATTCGTTTATTTATTAAAGAAGGTGCTGAAGTTCAAGTAATTTTAACTCCATTTGCAAAAAATTTTATTACTCCTTTAACTGTTTATACTTTATCAGGAAAACCTGTCTTAACAGATTTTTTTTCTGATAATAATGGGCAATGGTATAGCCATGTTGAAATGGGCAATTGGGCAGATTTAATGCTTATAGCCCCTGCCTCAGCAAATACTCTAGCTAAAATGGCCACAGGTATAGCAGATAATCTTTTATTAGCTACTTACTTGGCTGCTAAATGCCCAGTGTATTTCGCCCCAGCAATGGATATGGATATGTATAAACACCCAGCTACACAAAAAAATATTAAAACATTAATTGAATATGGTAATAAAATTATCCCTCCTCGTGAAGGTGAACTTGCAAGCGGATTATGTGGCGCAGGAAGAATGGAAGAACCGGAAGAAATTATAAAATTTCTAATAAACGAATTTAAAAAAAAAAATAACTTAAAAGGTAAAAAAGCTCTCGTTACGGCAGGTCCTACTTATGAACCAATAGATCCAGTAAGATTTATTGGTAATCATTCCTCCGGTATAATGGGTGTTGAAATCGCTCGAGAATTAATGAATAGAGGCGCTGAAGTAACTTTAATTTGTGGGCCAATACATTATCCCATACCTAATGAAATTAAATGTATAAAGGTTACAACTGCTGAGCAAATGTTATTTGAATGCTTAAATGTATTCCCAAACATGGATATACTAGTTATGGCTGCTGCTGTAGCTGATTATAAACCTTCAACCTTTCAAAATGAAAAAATAAAAAAATCAAACAAAACAATAACTATTAATCTTATACCTACTCCTGATATATTATCTCAATTGTCAAATATTAAAAAACCTTCACAATTTATTGTGGGTTTTGCACTCGAAACCCAAAATCAAATAGAAAACGCTAAAAATAAACTTAAAAACAAAAACCTCGACCTTGTAGTTCT
>DAOTOD010000060.1:0-6867 GCA_035451165.1 Bacteroidales bacterium | reverse complement strand
ATAAACTAGGAAAAGGTAAACTTAGTATAACCTTTAATTCTGACGAAGAATTAAAACGTATAATCTCTTTACTTAAATAAATGTGACTAAATTAAAATTTATACATTCTTTAATAAATTTATTACAACAAAAAAGTATTATTGCTATAAGTTGTTTTTTTATATTTATTAATATTAATATCGCTTTCCCTCAAAATACCGCAACAAATACAGATACTATAAAAACTAAAATTCATTCTCCTAAAAAAGCAGCATGGATGTCTGCTGTTTTACCAGGATTGGGCCAAGCATACAATAAAAAATATTGGAAAATACCAATAATATGGGCAGGAACAGGTGCTATAAGTTTCTCTGTTGCCTATAACCGTAATAAATACGTTACTTATCGTAATGCATATAAACTTAGAATAGATAATGACACTACAACTATTGATAAATTCCCTTTTTTTTCTACTAATTATTTACAAACTTTAAAAAATTATTACCGCCGTAACTTAGAATTAAGTATAATCTGTGCAGCAGCCTTATATACTTTAAATATAATTGATGCTACTGTAGATGCATATTTGTATGATTTCAACATTAATGACGATATTTCAGTAGCATTAACCCCTACAACTATGTTTTATAATAATTCAACTTTATTAAGTTTAAATATTATTTTTTATATAGATAAAAAATGAATTATTTAATAATTGGCTACGGCAAAATGGGTAAAGCTATAAATGAAATAGCTAAAAAAAGAGGACACCACCTCGTTGATATAATTGATAATGAAAACGATTGGATATATAAAGCAGCAAGTATAAAAATAGCTGATGTGGCTTTCGAATTTACTCAACCTAAAGCAGCACCAACTAATATTTTAAAATGCTTTTCAGCTAATATACCTGTAGTTTGTGGAACTACAGGTTGGTTAAATGAATATGATAAAATTAAAGAAAAATGCTTAAAGGAAAATCAAAGCTTATTTATTTCAAGTAATTTTAGCATAGGTGTTAACATAGTTATGGAGATAAATAAACAACTCGCTATTTTAATGAATAATTTTACAGAATATGATGTTAAAATACAAGAAACCCACCATATCCATAAACTCGATGCCCCCAGTGGAACAGCTATAATGCTTGCTAATGATATTATTAAACATATAACCCGTAAAAAAGCAAAAAATTATGGAAAATCTAACAACCAAGAATTACTTAATATTGAATCGTTCCGTGAAAATGAAATAATTGGAATACATAACATTATTTATGAATCCGAAACAGATATTATAGAACTTAAACATACTGCAAAAAATCGCAATGGATTAGCTATAGGAGCCGTAATTGCAGCCGAATGGCTAATTGGTAAAAAAGGCATATTTCAAATGTATGACTTACTAGGATTTGGGAATAAATTAATTACTTAATCAATTTATCAATTTTATAACTTGTACGTTAATAAAAATTCATATTAATTTGTTTATAAAAAATAAAAAATTAAAAAAATGAGTGCATACATGATTTTATTAATAGTTTTTACTATCAGTTTCTTTTTAGGATTATGGAAAATATTTTATAAGGCTGGATATAAAGGATGGATGTCAATTATCCCTTTTTATAACTTTTATATATGGCTTAAAATAATTAAAAAGCCTTTATGGTGGTATATATTCTTACTTACTCCTTTCATCAATGTATTTATGATATTACTAATGGTAGTGGAAACTCTTAAATGCTTTAATAAAAACGGGCTTGGCGCTCAAACTATAGGAGTAATGTTCCCTTTTCTATATTTACCTTGGTTGGGATTCTTTTCTCAAGAAAAATATGAAAACCCTTTAACACGTAAACCAATTAAAAAATCTGCTATACGCGAATGGTTAGAAGCAATAATCTTTGCAGTAATAGCAGCTACAATTATTCGTACATTTTTTATAGAAGCATATACCATCCCTTCTTCTTCTATGGAAAAAACAATGCTTATAGGCGATTTCCTTTTTGTAAGTAAAATTCATTATGGCCCAAGAGTACCTATGACCCCTTTATCTTTTCCTTTTGCCCATCATACACTACCTCTAACACAAAATACTAAATCTTATCTCGAATGGATTTCTTTACCTTATTACCGTTTCCCAGGTTTCCAAAAAATTAAAAATAATGATGTAGTAGTATTTAATTACCCTGATGGTGACACACTATCAACTAAATTCCAAAGCAATGCAAGTTATTACGCACTCATAAGAGAATTTGGAAGAGAAAGAGTCTGGAGAGATAAAACTAATTTCGGTGACATAATAGCACGACCTGTTGACAAAAGAGAAAATTTTGTAAAACGTTGCATAGCTATTCCAGGAGATACTCTGCATATAATCGACCAGATAGTTTATATTAATGGTAAACCTACTCCAATACCCGGAATTTTGCAATTCAAATATCAAGTTACAACCAATGGAACAAGAATCAACCCTAAAATCCTTGAAAAATTAGATATAACCGAAGAAATATACTCTTTTAATTCATCAGAATATATAATGACACTAACAGATAAAGCTGCCGAAGAACTAAAAAAATTACCTAATGTTATAGAAATCAAAAAAATAATAGCACCTAAAAATATGTACGATTATCGTATCTTCCCTTTCGACTCAATTAATTATAAATGGAATGTCGATAACTATGGCCCTATATGGATACCAAAAGCAGGAACAACTATACCAATAAATCTATCAAACATTTCTTTATATCAAAGAATTATTGATGTGTATGAAAACAATGACTTAAAAATTAAAGATAACAAAATATATATAAATGGTAAAGAATCAAATACATATACATTCAAAATGGATTACTACTGGATGATGGGAGACAATAGACATAATTCTGCTGATTCCAGATATTGGGGCTTTGTGCCTATTGATCACGTTGTAGGTAAAGCAATTTTTGTATGGCTATCATTAGATAAAAATAAAAATTTATTTAATGGAAAAATCCGTTGGAATAAAACCTTTAGAGTCATAAGATAATCAATATTTTCAAATATGCCATTGTTAACTATTATATATTGTTTTATAAATTTCACACTACTTGATTTCCTTGATATATTACTTGTAGCAATTTTCTTTTATGAAATATACCGTTTAATGAAAGGAAGTGTTGCTATAAACATATTCTTAGGTATAATAATGGTATATTTCATTTTTAAAATAGTATCATTACTTGAAATGGAAATGCTCAGTAAAATTATTGGGCAATTTATTTCAGTAGGTGTAATAGCAGTTATAATAGTATTTCAACAAGAAATAAGACGTTTTCTATTATTATTAGGAACTCGAAGTATATCTAATCAAAATAGATTCTTATTCTGGAGATATCAATTAAAAAATCATTATTATATTGATATACAATCAATTGTAAAAGCAATGAATAAAATGTCAAATACTCATACAGGTGCACTCATAGTTTTAACTAAAAAAAATACTTTAGAAGATATAACTCAAACAGGAGTAATATTAGATGCAAAAATTTCGGATCAATTATTAGAATGTATATTTTATAAAAATAACCCTTTGCATGATGGTGCTGTAATTATCATACAAAATAAAATTTATGCTGCTAAATGTGTACTACCTATAACCAAAAATATTAATTTCCCTGAAAAATATGGATTAAGGCACCGCGCGGCTGTTGGTATAACCGAACAATCAGATGCTATAGTGCTTGTAGTATCAGAACAAACAGGAAAATTTGCTTATAGTAAAGAAGGCAAAATTACACAAGATGTGAGTATTGACAAACTCATAGCTCTTATAGAACAAGAATTTAATATTTCTAATTTTGATAAAAATTGATTTTACATCTATAAGTAAATTATACGTAATTATACTTAATTTAATCTTTATAAGATAAATTTTATTAAAAATTGCATATATTTGTATTTAAATATGATTACAAAAAAAATAAATAATAATGAAAATTTTTAATAAAAATATAATAATTATTATAGCTACATTAATAGCTACTTTAAATTATTTAAATTATTTAAATTCTCAAAATACTTATTATATATCACCTTCTGGTGATGACAATTCAGGTAATGGCAGCTTAAATTATCCGTGGGCTACTTTACAATATGCAATTAATCAAGCAAACAACAGTGATACAATTATAATAGGCACTGGTGACTATAATTACACAACTTCTATTATTATAAACAAAGAACTAACAATTAAAGGTGATTATTCTAGTATTCAACCTTCACTTTTATTCAATGATGCGGAATACCATTGTATTACAATACAAGCAAATAATGTTACTATCGAAAATTTAAGGTTATACAGGAATGGACATAGTGTAGGAGCTAACTCCGCTTTATTATCAGTACCATCAGGCGGTAGTTACCCTAATTATACTGTAAAATATTCTAATCTTACTGTAAAAAAATGTACATTCGAGTGGGGTAAATATGGGATGATGGTAAATATTAATAATATGTTAGTGGATAGTTGTAATTTTATAAACCAATACAGAAATGCTATAATATTGTATGGAACAAAAGGTATAATAAATATAACCAACAATTATGTCGATGGGACAATTAGAAATGCAAGAAATTTAGTATACATTACAACAGGTTCCGGCCAACCATATTGTGAAGGCACTATCAATATAGAATATAACAAAAGCTATAAAAAATCACAGTTTTTTTTGATAGACTATTGGGGAGATGTGAGCAAAAAAATAAATTTATATATCAAACACAACACTATAGATTATGCAACAAGTAAACCTATAATATTTTATTGGCCCCCAGCAGATGGTTTTTCTAAATTTAATTCTATAATTATAGAAGACAATATTATAACTAATAGTCAAATGGGTATTGTTATAGATTTTAATTCAACAGATAATTCAAGTTTGCCTGCAAATGATCAAATTGTAGTTAATAATAATCTATTCTTTAACAACACTGACCATACTGCTTACACCAAACATTCTGCTAACCCTAATATTGGCTGGCGTACCGATGGAGCTTATCCTCCAGGAGCATCTGATAATATGTTTTTGTTAAATAATAATATTTCAAGTGATCCTCTATATGATGATACATCTCACCTAAATCAAAATTTTAAATTAAAAACGGGCTCTCCTGCTATAAACACCGCAAGTGATGGTACAAATATAGGAGCCGACCAAACTATACCTGCATTAATTGCAGGTGTTACAATTACAGCCAATCCTAGTGGCATTACCTGCGCAGGTGGTAATATAACCTTTACCGCTACGCCTATCAATGGCGGGTCAAATCCTTCATTTCAATGGAAAGTAAATGGTATTGATTTAGGAATTGATACATCTGTATTTTCAACTTCAACACTTAACGATAAAGATACTGTTATTTGTATTATGACTTCTAACGAACCCGGTGTTATAGGTAGCCCTGCTACTTCAAACCCCATAATTTTATCTTTCGATTATACTAATATATGGACAGGAAATGTAAACAATGACTGGAATGACCCAAATAATTGGTCATGTGGAATTGTACCATTATCTTACACTAACGTTATTATTGAATCTAGCCCTAATCAACCAGTAATTTCTTCAAACAATGCCGTATGCAATAATATTACTATTAATTCTAATGCTTCTCTTACTATAACATCAGGTAATATACTCACTATCTCTGGTAATCTCACTAATAACGGAAATACTAATTTAGGTACAGGCAAAATTATTTTTGATGGTAATACACAAATTACTAGCGGTAATCTTAAAATTCAAAATTTAAAAATTGACACCGGAAGTATTACTGAAATATCTGGTAATTGCGAAATAAGTGGTATTCTACTTTGTAATGGCACACTAAATATCACAGGCTCCTTAACTTTAACTTCAAGTACTAGTTATACCGGCTTAATAGACGGTACAAGCACAGGAACAATTAATGGAGTTATAACACAACAAAGATTTGTTGAAGCATCGAAAGCTAAAGGATATAAACATATTGCCTCTGCTTTTTCTGATGTAACTATAGGTCAATGTGCAAATTTTATGGATTTATATCTTGGCAATGTAAATGATAGTCCTTACCCTACAATATTTAAATTCTCTGAAACTGATGCTACACCATATTTTGAGTATGGATGGGTAGCAGCGGCACCTAAAGGTCAAATCAATACTCTTATGGAAGTAGGAAGAGGCTATGTAGCTCAATTCGGAACAGGGTCACTCGGAGCACGAACAATTGCTTTCACTGGGCATGTTAACAACGGCGATATATCATGTAATGTTACTTTAGACAATCCAGGCAATGCAAAAGGGAACGGCTGGAATTTAGTAGGTAACCCTTATCCATCACCTATTGATTTAGACAAATTACCTTACGATAATGCTAATCTAAATAAAAGTGTTTCTATCTTTATTTCTACTGCAATGTACAAAGGATATTATGGATATTACAATGCTAAAACTCACTTAGCTATTAATGGAGGAACAAGATATCTACCTGCTTTACATGCCTTCTTCGTACAATGTAATAACGCTGCCGGTGGAACATTAACCTTTAAAAATTCAATGAGAGCTAATATAATTAACCCTAATTTGTACAAATATACTGAAACTCCTAATTATCCTTATATCAAACTATCTGCTAAATTATTAAATGAAGATGCTGCCCTAGATGAAACTATTATAATGTTTAACGATAGTGCTAGCTTAAATTTCGACCCTGAATACGATATATTTAAATTATATAATACCGATCCAGAAATACCTAATTTATACTCCATATCTAATAATAATAAACTAGCTTTAAACTGTTTAAATAACACATATCTAAAAAATAATTTTGAAATTCCTTTAGGATTAGAAGTTCAAAAAGC
>DAOTOD010000059.1:0-6894 GCA_035451165.1 Bacteroidales bacterium | reverse complement strand
GTGATTACTGGATGATTGCTAGTGAAGCAAAAGAATATGGTATTATAGATGAAGTTTTAGAAGGAAGAAAATAAAAAAATATTTTTAAAATGGCAAAAACAACCAATCGTTGCTCGTTTTGTGGCCGTGAAAATAAAGATGTAGAGTTATTAATTGCTGGTATTGATGGATATATATGTGATTCATGTATAATACAAGCGCAAGCTATCTTGAATGAAGAATTAGCTATTAAAGCTAGCAAAAAATTTAATAATTTCAATTTACTTAAACCTAAAGAAATAAAGAATTATTTAGACCAATATGTGATAGGACAAGATCATGCTAAAAAGGTTATATCTGTAGCTGTTTATAACCATTATAAAAGAATAAATTATGTTTATAAACGAACTAAAAATAAAGAAGATATTGAAATTGAAAAATCAAATATTTTATTAGTAGGTGAAACAGGTACAGGGAAAACTTTGTTAGCCAGAACTATAGCAAATTTGCTTAATGTCCCGTTTTGTATAGCTGATGCAACAGTGCTTACAGAAGCAGGTTATGTTGGAGAGGATGTAGAAAGTGTGCTAGTCAGATTGTTACAGGTAGCTGATTATAACGTAGCCGCTGCTGAAAAGGGAATTGTATTTATTGATGAAATAGATAAAATAGCTCGTAAAAGTGATAATCCTTCTATTACAAGAGATGTATCTGGAGAAGGAGTCCAACAAGCTTTGTTGAAATTACTTGAAGGCTCTATAGTATCTGTGCCCCCACAAGGAGGCCGTAAGCACCCTGAACAAAGAATGATACAAATTAATACTCAAAATATACTCTTTATTTGTGGCGGAGCTTTTGATGGTATAGAAAAAAAAATAGCTTCACGTTTAGCTACTAACATTATAGGTTACGGCTCTACTAAAAATAAAGATAATATTGATAAAGATAATCTTATTCAGTATGTTACTCCACAAGATATTAAAAGTTTTGGAATGATACCCGAAATAGTTGGTCGATTACCAGTTATAACTTACTTAGAACCTTTAAATAGAGATGCGCTTAGGAAAATATTAACTGAACCTAAAAATGCTATAACTAAACAATATATTAAATTATTTGAAATGGATAAAATTCAACTAGAATTTACTGATGATATGCTTGATTTTGTTGTTGATAAAGCTATTGAATTTAAATTGGGAGCACGAGGACTACGTTCTATTATTGAAGCTATTATGACAGACCCTATGTTTGAATTGCCTTCAAAAGAGGGTGTTAATAAAGTAGTTATAAACAGGCAATATGCTGAAGAAAAATTGAATAAAGCTAATATAGCAAGATTAAAAGTAGCTTGATCCTTTTTAATTAAAAACAAACTTGGGGAAAAAAGTAATTATAAATATTTTATTATTGTTGTTGGGTTGTAACGTTAATATAGCTCAGCAGTTTAAAGGATTTGTTGTGGCAGCTACTATTATTGATGGTGACACTATTCCAGTTATAACACTCCCCGAAATTAAAGTTTTTGCACCTCTTAAATTTAAAACAAAATCAGAAGCTATACAATTTACTAAACTGATGAGGCAAGTCAAAACTGTATATCCTTTAGCTCGTATAGCAGCTATTAAAATGCAGGAATACAACAATGTTATAGCTAATGTGTCTTCTGCAAGTGAAAAAAGAAAAATAATGAAAAATGCAGAAGAAGATCTTAAAAAACAATTTGAAAAGGAAATAAGAAAATTAACTTTTTCTCAAGGTAAAATACTTATAAAGTTAATAGATAGGGAAACAAAATCTAGTGCTTATGACATAATTGCTGAATTTAGGGGAAACTTAATAGCAATGTTTTGGCAATCTTTTGGTAGTATATTTGGCATGAATCTTAAAGTTAAATATGACCCGTATAATACTGACCGCGATATTGAACGTATTGTACAGATGATAGAAAATGGGGCATTATAATTTTATTGATTAATATTTATTTGTAATTTAAATTGTATGTAAAAATGAAAAAATCAGATTTTTTAAAAGAAGAAGTTAAACACATTGATATTAAAAGCTTTGATTCTACACCTATCATTAATGCTATGCGTGATATGTCTTTTACTTCACGTGATACAGCTATAGCTGCTGATATTTATGATTTAATGATTAACGATTCTGATTGTACTATTATACTTGCTCTTGCAGGAAGTACAAGTGCAGCAGGTTGTATGCAGGTATATGTTGATATGGTCAAACATAATATGATTGATGCAATAGTAGCTACAGGCGCATCTATTATAGATATGGATTTTTTTGAAGCACTCGGATTTAAACACTATAAGGGTTCACCTTATGTTGATGATAAAATCTTAAGAGATTTATATATTGACAGAATTTATGATACTTATATTGATGAAGAGCAATTGCAAATATGTGATAATACAATATATGAAATAGCTAATTCTTTAGAAAAAAAGCCCTATTCGTCAAGAGAATTTATACATGAACTAGGTAAATGGCTAACTCATAATGCTATAAAAAAAGATTCACTAATACAAACTGCTTATGAAAAAGGAGTCCCTATTTTTTGTCCCGCTTTTTCGGATTCTAGTGCAGGTTTTGGGCTTGTAAAACACCAGTGGGAAAATCCTGAAGAGCATTTAAGTATTGATTCTGTTAAAGATTTTAAAGAATTAACGATGATTAAAATTAAAGCCCCAGTTACAGGTTTATTTATGATAGGTGGCGGTGTCCCTAAAAATTTTATTCAAGATACTGTTATATGTGCCGAAATGTTAGGTTTTGATATTCCTATGCATAAGTATGCTATACAAATAACAGTTGCAGATGTTAGAGATGGGGCATGTTCTAGCTCTACATTACGTGAAGCTTCTTCTTGGGGTAAAGTTGATACTGTATATGAAAAAATGGTTTATGCCGAAGCTACTACTGTAGTACCTTTAATAGGTAGTTATTTATACCATAAAAGAGATTGGATTAATAGGAACCCTAGACAATGGGCTAATATTTTTTATTGATGTAAAATATATTTTAATTTACTATCACTGTATATGTAACACCATTTATAGTAACTGTAATAACATTATCACAATTACCTGTACCATAATCAACGGTTATAGTAGGATAACCAGGATTTGTAATTTCAATAGAGCCTGCTTTTATCCATGGACAACCAAATTGCCACATCAAAGGATTAATAATATTAACTGTAAATGGATCCCCATTAATATCATTACCATTAGCTGATCCCGTTATTAAGTATATATCATCAAAAGGATTTAATATAGAATTATAACCTTGATAAAATTCTCTATATCTTTGAGATGCCCATGTAATGGTACCATTTACAGATGATATGCTTGCATTTGATACATTAACAGAATAATAAGGATGTCCTGCAGCATTTTTACCTAAATTTTTGACTACATGAGTGCCAGTTACATAATAGTTTATATTATTAATAGTTTCGTAATAATTATTAAAAGTAGAAGTAATGGTTGTTAAAGAATCAAGGTAAGGACCTGTTATAACTGAAATTATTTGCCCACTTCTTATTCTCCCGTCATTACATAAGCAATTAGTGCCAAAATCGAGAGTAAAAGTACGTGGATAAGTAGTTCCTGAAATAGTTAAAGTTGGGCAGCTAAGAGAATCAGATGATTTAAGTGAATCTTTTTTAGCCGCACGATCAATTTGTCCGTGAATTCCACTAAATATGCTTTCAGCTAATGAATTATCTTTAGCTGATCTGTAATTGTATGTTTTTGTGTTGCTATCATTATCATCTTTTTTACACGATGTTATTATAACACTTGAAGTGACGCTAATTATTAAAAAAAATACTGCAACTTTTTGAATTAAGAAATATTTTTTATTAAACTTATCAATAAAAGTTACATTTTGACATTTTAATTTAAAATTTAATTTTTTCATTTTTTATAAAATTTATTTTAACAAAATTACATTTTTTTAATTAATTATAATTATAAGATTAAAAATTAATAATGATTTTTTAAAAATTATGCTTTAATTGCTTCTTTATTAGTAATCATTTCAATAGCTGTTTTAACTATACTATCTAAATCAATACCACATTCTTTATATAATTCTTGGATACTCCCGTGTTCAATAAAACGATCGGGGATACCTAAACGCTTAACAAAAATATTTTTATAGCCATTATCGTTAATAAATTCTATAATTAATGATCCTAATCCTCCTATTATAGTACCATCTTCAATAGTAATGATTAGATTAAAATGTTTACAAATGTCGTGTAGTATATTTTCATCTATAGGCTTAAGAAATCTCATATCATAATGAGCGCAACTATAACCATATTGCTCAATAATATTGCATGCTTCTATTGCTATATTACCTATGGGGCCTATAGAAAGTATAGCTAAATCTTCCCCTGTTCTTGTAATCTTTGCTTTACCAATTTCTATTTTTTCAAAATTATCAGGTAAAGTTTTCATAATTCCATAACCTTTAGGATATCTTATAGCGAAAGGGCCTTCTTTGTATAGCATAGCAGTGTACATTAAATTGCGTAGTTCGACTTCGTTCATTGGAGAAGATATTATAAGATTTGGTATAATCCTCATATAGGCTAAATCGTACACTCCATGATGAGTAGCTCCATCTTCACCAACTAAACCAGCTCTATCTAAGCAAAATATAACTGGTAATTGTTGTAATGCCACGTCGTGAATAAGTTGATCAAAAGCTCTTTGCATGAAACTAGAGTATATATTACAAAAAGGTATTAAGCCCTGAGCTGCTAGTCCAGCTGCAAAAGTTACAGCGTGTTGTTCTGCTATTCCAACATCAAAGGTGCGTTCAGGAATTTTATCCATCATTATATTTAATGAGCAGCCTGATAACATAGCAGGTGTTATACCAACGACTTTAGGTTCTATAGAAGCGAGTTTCAAAATTGTTTCTCCAAAAACAGTTTGATATTTATTAAATTTTTTATCATTTTCATTTTCTATAGTTTCTCCCGTTTCAGGGTTAAATAAGCCGGGAGCATGATATTTAGTTTGGTCCTCTTCTGCTTTTTTAAGTCCTTTCCCTTTAGTTGTAATTACATGTAATAATCTTGGTCCTGGGATATTTTTAAGATCTTTTAATACCTTTATAAGGCGTGTTATGTCATGACCATCAATAGGGCCAAAATATCTAAATCCTAAAGCTTCAAATATATTAGTTTGTCGAAATAAAGTAACCTTAACAGCATTTTGTATTTTTTGAATGAAGCGACGTAGTTTTTGTACCCGTGACATCATTTGCCACACGTCATCTTTTATACGATTATAAGTTTTTGAGATAGTGATATCGGTAAGATATTGTTTTAGTCCACCTACACTTTCATCGATAGAAATACCATTGTCATTAAGTATTACAATAATATTAGCTTTTGAAACGCCCGCATGATTTAAAGCTTCGAAGGCCATACCTCCTGTCATCCCCCCGTCGCCTATAACTGCAATATGTTGTTTATGTTTTTCTCCTTTTAAGGCAGATGCTATTGCCATACCTAAAGCTGCTGAAATAGAAGTAGAACTGTGCCCTTCCCAAAAGCATCATATATACTTTCTGACATTTTAGGGAAGCCACTTATGCCTTTATATTTTCTGTTGGTATGGAATACATCTCTTCTTCCTGTTAAGATTTTATGTGCATAAGCTTGATGACCTACGTCCCATATTATTTTATCATCGGGGGTATTAAAAACGTAATGTAAGGCTACGGTAAGTTCTATTACACCTAAACTTGCTCCCAAATGTCCCGGGTTATTAGAAATAACCTCTATTATAAATTGTCTTAATTCTTTACAAACTATTTCTAATTCTTTCTCACTTAACTTTTTAAGATCGTCAGGAGAATTAATTTTTGAAAGAGTTAAGCTTGTTTTAGTAAACATTAAAGGAATAAATTTTATGTAAATTTATTTTAATTTTTTATAAATAAGCTTTAAGAGCTTTAATTTTATGACTATGTTTTAATCTTCTTATAGCTTTTTCTTTGATTTGTCTAACTCTTTCTCTTGTTAATTCAAAACGTGCTGCTATTTCATCTAAAGTTAAATTATGAGGTATACCTATACCATAAAATAATTTAATAATATCTTTTTCACGTTCAGGTAAAATAGATAATGAGCGTTCTATTTCGGCTCTTAGAGATTCTTTCATCAAATCATTATCGGTTGAAGTAGAAGAATCGTTATTGATAAATACATCTAAAAAAGTAGTATCTTCATCTTGTATTAAAGGAGCGTCGGTAGAAAATTGACGAGTGTTTATGTTTAATGCATCTGTTACTTTATCGTCTGGTAAATTCAGAGCTGTAGCAATTTCACTTTCTGAAGGGGCTCTTTCTAGTTCTTGTTCTAATCTTGAAATTTCTTTAACAATTTTATTTAAATATCCTACTTGATTAAGTGGTAATCTAACAATTCGAGATTGTTCTGCAAGGGCTTGTAAAATAGACTGTCGTATCCACCACACTGCATAAGAAATAAACTTAAATCCTCTTGTTTCGTCAAAACGTTTGGCAGCTTTTATTAAGCCGACATTTCCTTCATTTATTAGGTCGGGTAGGCTAAGCCCCTGATTTTGATATTGTTTAGCTACAGATACAACAAATCTTAAATTTGCACGACATAATTTTTCAAGAGCAGCATTGTCTCCTTCTTTGATTCTTTTTGCCAGTTGGACTTCTTCCTCTGGGGTTATCATTTCTTCTCTTGCTATTTCTGATAAATAGCGATCTAATGATGGTGATTCTCTGTTGGTTATTGATTTGGTTATTTTAAGTTGTCTCATAATTTTATTATAATTTTCAATTATATTTTAAGACAATTAATATATATTAAAGTTTACTAGTTTATTTTTATTAGCATAA
>DAOTOD010000058.1:0-6898 GCA_035451165.1 Bacteroidales bacterium | reverse complement strand
TATTGGCTAATATTATTATAATTAAATAAACTAATATTTTTTTCATTGTTAATAATATTTAAGATTCAAAAGATGTAATTACTTCAATAGCACCTGTATATAATTTATTCATTTTTTCTGTATTATCGCCAGGAGCAAATCGAGCAAATTCGCATTCTTCAAGTAAATTGATTAATATTGTTTGTTTATCTTCAGGTATATTTTTGTTTGACATAATCTCTTTTATTTTTTCTAAAGAAAGTTCAGCAAGAGGTATATTAAATTTATCAGCAGTATAACCCCATAAAGCTTGACTGATTTCAACAAAAAAATCATTAAATTGCTTATTATCCATATAGTGCTTAGCTTTTTTTAATTTTAACTGAGCTGTTTTTCTAGCTTTTCTGTTTCTTATATAAGCGACATCACTTTTAAGTTGCATTTGTTTACGATAAGCAATTATAAATAGAGTAAAAAGTATGGGTGGGATTAATAGACTGGCGAAATATAAGTTGCTTCCCCAAAAAATATTATTTTTTTTATTGATAGTAAAGGGTTTTGTCTTTATATATCTAATGTCAGAATGAATATATTTTATATCTTTTTGGTAAGTTGTTACTAATTGTTGTAAGCTTTTCCCATCGGCTTTTTCTACGGTAATATTAAAATTTTGTGTAGATAAAGTTATGTAACTCCCTTTTTTAGGATCAAAAAAACTAAAACTAATGGGTTGTAATTGATAATTACCTTCGTGAAGAGGTATAATAACGTAGTTGAATGTCCTTTTGCCAGTTACACCACTAGCAGTAATATTGATAGCATCAGTAATCTTAGGATCGTAGGTTTCAAAATCAGGAGGGAATGTTATTGGTAGATTATCAATAAGTTTCAAGTTCCCAGTACCTGATATAGTAATATTTAAATCAATAGCTTCATTAGCTTTAATATGGGTTTTACTTATTTCGGCCGAAATAGTGAAATTGCCTACAGCTCCATTAAAATTTGCTGGTTTCCCTTGTAAGGGTAAATCTTCTACAGTTATTGTAATAGGGTTCGATTTAATTTTTCTTTTTTCGCTATCGTAGTAAGATATTCTAGGACCGTAAAACATTTCTTCTACCCAACTATTAGCATTCCTTTGTTTAAGAATTTGTACATTACATTCGACTTGTATAGGTTCAATACGGATTATACCATCTTTTTGGGGGAATAAAACAGTTTTGCTTATTTCGGCTACTTTATAAGTTTTACCATTTACAATTTCGTTTTGAGGTGTAATAGTTTTGTTAGCATCAATTTGTTCTGTCCAAAAATTAGAATAAGCAGGAGGTTTAATATCTATTAGGTCAACTCTAGGTAAAGCTGTGTATAGTTTATGGGTTAAAGTAATTTGTTCTCCTTTATATACTTTATTTTTACTTACGTATGTTCTTACAAATAGATCATCAGAAGAATTATTTTCGTTAATCGTATTTTGTTGTTTAGGGATATTATTGCTACCAGAGGGAGGGGATGAAGCAGTTTGTTGAGATTTAGTAACAGTTATAGTTATAGGTTTAGTTTTATAAGTTGTATTACCTAAATTAATAGATGCTGACCCAATTATATAATTACCTTCTTTGGTAGCTTGTAATATGTAAGTATAAGATTGTTTTACTGACTGTGTAAAGTTACCATTAATCCATTGCATGCTAGTTTCTGTTGATGGATTAGGACCTGATATAATCGTAAAATTTGCAAACGAAGGAGGAACAAAGCCATTAGCTTTAGCATTTATAGAAAAAGTTACTTCAAATTTTTCTCCTATAGTAACAGTAGTTTTGCTGGCAGTAGCTGTAAATTCAGTAGTTTGTGCAATTATGGTGTGATAAGAGAAGAAACAATATACACAAACTATATATGATATTATATATTTTATTTTCATATTAGAAAAATTATTACCAATCTTTTTCTATATTAACTTTAACAGGTTTTATTTTGTTTTTATCAAGTTTTTCTTTTGTATATTTCTCGTTATTCTTAATAGCTTCTAACATTCTTTCAGCGTCTTGTTTAGATATACTTTGTTGTTGCTGTTGTTGTTTTTGTTGTTTTTGTTGATTTTGTTGATTCTTATCATTGTTATTACTTTGTTGTTGTTGTTCTTGCTTTTCTTGTTTTTTATCTTTATTATTTTCTTGCTTTTGTTGTTTCTGGTTTTCTATTTTTTTTATTAATTTACTTGCATAAATATAATTATATCTTGTTTCATTGTCATCAGGTTTTAGTTTTAAGGCTTTTTTATAAGCTTCTATACTTTGTTTAATTTTGTTTTGTTTTGTTTGAAAGTCTAAAGTATCATTATAAATAGCACTGCTTAATAATGAATTTCCAATGTTATGATAAACATTTGCCATCATATTTTTATCTAATTCTTGCCGTGTAAGATTATTGAAGATATTAGCAGCTTGTTCATATTGTTTTTGTTTATATAAAGCATCGCCAAGATTAAATAAAGCTTTTATATTACTAGTATCTTTTGTATTAGCTTTACGATATAATTTTTCAGCTTCCTGAAATTTTCCCTTGTTATATTCATTATTTCCTTTTCTTATTAAAGTTTCAGGATATTGTGCATATAAATTATTATTTATTATTAGATAAAGTATAATAATATATGTATAACAAATAAATTTTAATTTTAAACTATGATTATTAATAGTATTAATATTTTTCATTTTTATAATTTTTTATCTTCTGAAAAGATATTTAATTTTTCAATTATTCCTTTTTTAGTTGGTATTAAAGTTTCTATAATCAAAAGTATAATTGCTATTGCTAAAGGATATTGGTATTTATCTTCGTATTCTGAAAACCATTTTGCTTCATATTCCTTGCCTTGTATTTTTTTAATTTCTTTAATAACAGTATGAAGACTTTCGTTAATATTATTAGCTCTTACATACATACCATCAGCTGTGACTGCTATTCTTTCAAGTAATTCTTCGTTTAGTTTAGTTATAACTGTATTGCCTTGTAAATCTTTTTTAAAGTCTTTCCTTATACCTTTTTCATAAATAGGTATTGGAGCGCCTTGTAATGATCCTATACCTAATGTAAATATTTTAATGTTTTCTTCTGAAGCTAATTTAGCAGCACTTATAGCATCATCTTCATGATTTTCACCATCGCTTATCAAAATAATAGCTTTGTCTTTTGATTTAGAAGGAGATAAAGATCTTATACATATCTCTATAGCTTCGCCTATGGCAGTTCCTTGTGTTGGTAGTTGATCAACATCAGCTGATTCTATCATATTTTTAGCGGCAGCCATATCAGGAGTTAAAGGTAATTTAGGGTATGCTCTACCCGCAAAAACTACCAGACCTATTTTATAACCTTCCAATTCATCGGTAAATTTAGAAAGTGCTTGTTTGGCTCTTTCTAATCGATTAGGTTTAATATCTTCTGCCAACATAGACTTAGATACATCAAGGGCTATCATGATATCGGCTCCTTTATATTTTGTTGTGCCTAATTTTGTACCAACAAGTGGATCAATCATAGCTGTAATGATGAGTATTATTGATAAACATATAATTGTAAACTTAATTAATTGTCGTTGTTTTGAATAATCGGGGTATAATGATATTATAACATATGTATCACCAAATTTTTCAAAAGCTTTATTTTTATATTTTATATAAAATAAATATAAAATAATTAAAATAGGCAGTATAATAAAGCCATATAAATAATTAGGGTTAGCTATATTAATATTATACAACATTGTTATTATCATGGTATGGTTTTAAAAACAGTATATTTAAATAAAATTTCTATCAATAACAATATAGCTCCAATAATTACAAAAGGTAAAAAATGTTCAGTTTTCTTATTATAGTTACTAACGTTTATTTTAGATTTTTCCATTTGGTCAATTTCTTTATATATTTCTCTTAGTTTATTTTCATTTTGTGCTCTAAAATATTTGCCTCCTGTAATATTTGCGATTTTAGTGCATAGTGTTTCATCTATTTGCACTTCCATAGGGACAAATTGAATTCCTAAAGGAGTTTGAACAGGGAAGGGGGCCATTCCCATGCTACCTACACCAATAGTATAAACTCGTATTCCATATAAAGCAGCTATTTCGGCCGCCGTTATAGGGTCCATAGAACCTCTGTTATTAACACCATCAGTTATTAAAATAATCACTTTGCTTATAGCTTGGCTTTTTTTTAAGTGGTAAACAGCTAATGCTAATCCGTCGCCTATAGCAGTACCATCTTCAATCATACCACTGTATAACGCTTGAAACAAAGTGTCTAATAATAAGTGATCAATAGTTAGTGGGCATTGTAAAAAAACTTCACCACTAAATGCTACTAATCCTATTCTATCATTAGGACGTCCTTTTATAAATTCTGATGCAACCTTTTTAGCAGATTCTAATCGGTCAGGTTTAAAATCTCTTGCCAACATACTGCCTGATATATCCATAGCCATAATTATATCGATGCCTTCAACATCAATGTTTTGACGACTTATGGAGCCTTGAGGCCTTGCCATAGCTAGTATAAAAAATAAAAGAGCCAATAATCTTAATAAAAAAGGTATAAAAAATAAACGCTGTCTATTAGTCTTATGGATATTTTGAACATTTTCAGTATTTGAAAAATTAATAGTGGGATAGAGTTTGCGTTTACGTAAAACATAATATATTATTAATAAAGGCAATACAGTTAATAATAATAGCCACCAAGGATTTGCAAATTCTAAATTATAAAACATTTTTCAATTTAATTTTTTACAATATCATTATTGTTTGTTGTAATAGGTATAGTTGTTTTTATAAAATTAATAGCATTTTTCATACTTAAATCATTTTCGTCAGGAAGAGGTTGACCTTTAGCAAACTTAGCTATATCAGCTAAAGTTAATATGTGATAGAGAATATTTATAGTATCTGTTTCTTCGATTTTGTCTTTCATATTATTATAAATTTCTTCTGAAGTCATTTCAGTTGCGTTAATTTCAAATCTTTTTGATATATATATTCTTAAGATATCAGTTAATTCTGAATAATATTCTTTTACTTTACCTTGTTCCCATAGTTTTTTCTGTCTTAATGTTTCTAATTCTTGTAGAGCTTGTTCATGAGGAGGAAGTAATTTTTCGTTTGAAAAACTTATTATAGGTTTCTTTTTTCTTATTCTATTAATAACATATATAACAGTTAAAGCTAATATTATTAGAATTATTATGCCTAATCCCCACGGTAAAATTTCGCGCCAAGTAAAAGGAGAATCTAAAGGAGCTTTAATATCTTTAATGGCTTTTGTAGTATCTACCCCATCTATGTAAGTAACGTTAAGTTGAAGAGGTAAAGTTTTTAATACATTAAGGTTAGTATCATTTTGTGATAAGCTGAAACTAAATTGTAATGGGGGAATTATATAATTGCCTGAATCAAAAGATGTTATAGTTATACTTCGTTTTAAATATAAGAAATTATTATTTATAGCAGTGTCTATTTTAGAAATATTTATAATTTCAACTCCATCGGTTAAAGTATCTGCTAATATAGGCCAATTAAGAAAAGCTTTTGTTGGTAAGGTACATTCTAATGTTAATTTAGTTTGCTGTCCAACTAAAATAGCACTTTTTTCTAGTTTTGCATTAGCTTTTATTTCTTGAGAATAAATGGGTTTTATACTAAATAAAGTTAAACAAGTTAATAGGGTTATTAATTTAGTTTTTATCATAATTAATATTATTATTTTCTTTCTCGCATTTTAAATAATTTCATTAAAGGTTTAATATAATCAGAGCCTGTAAATATTTCAATATTATCTACCCCACATTTAGTAAATATTTCTTTTAGTTCTTGGTTCTTTTGTTGCCATTGTTTTTGATATATTTCTCTTATTTTATTTGAAGAAGTATCAACCCATATATGTTGATTCGTTTCAGCGTCTTTAACATACATAAGCCCTATATTAGGGAGTTCGATTTCTCGGGCATCTATAATTTGTAAAGATATTATATCATGTTTGCGTGCTGATATTTTAAGTGGGTTTTCAAAGTTTTTTGCTAGAAAGTCAGATATAACAAAAGCTGTACATCTTTTTTTTATTACATTAATCAGAAATTTTAGAGCTATACTAATATCAGTACCTCGACTTGTTGATTTAAAATCAATTAATTCTCTTATAATTCTAAGTATATGTGAAGTTCCTTTTTTGGGAGGAATATATTTTTCGATTTTATTACTAAAAAATATTACTCCTACTTTATCATTATTATGTATAGCTGAGAAAGATAAAACGGCTGCTATTTCAGCTATTAGTTCTTTTTTTAAAGCAGTTTTGGTTCCAAAGTAAGTTGAGCCGCTTACATCTACTATAAGCATTACAGTTAGTTCTCTTTCTTCTTCAAATATTTTGACATAAGGATGATTAAATCGTGCTGTAACATTCCAATCTATTGAGCGTATATCATCACCAAATTGATATTCTCTTACTTCTGCAAAAGATATTCCTGTACCTTTAAAGGCACTATGATATTGCCCTGAGAATATATGTTGAGACAATCCTCTGGTTTTAATTTCTATTTTTTTTACTTTTTTGATGATATCGGTAGTTTCCATTTTTAAGGCACTTCGACATGGTTTAGAATTTCACTAATTATTTCACCAGTTGTAATGTTTTCTGCTTCAGCTTCATAAGTTAATCCTATACGATGGCGGAGCACATCATGGCAAACAGCTCTTACATCTTCGGGTATAACATATCCTCTTTTTCTTATAAAAGCATATGCTTTAGATGCTAATGCTAAATTTATGCTAGCACGTGGAGATGCTCCAAAACTTATTAGTCCGTTAAATTTGCTTAAACCAAATTCTTATGGTAAACGTGTTGCAAATACAATGTCGGTT
>DAOTOD010000057.1:0-6958 GCA_035451165.1 Bacteroidales bacterium | reverse complement strand
AAGGAATTAAAATAGAAAATAATCCTAATACTATTATATCTGATGAAATTTATGAAATTTTACTTAAAGAATTTCAATCTGAAAAAGCAGAAAAAGAAAAAGCACGCCAAATAGGTATTGATATATCTTCACACGAAACTGTATCTGTAGATACTACTAGTAAATATAAAGAAAAATTTATTGATAAAGATATAGAAAAAGAAGAAGAATTAATTATACGTAAAACTACCCTCGAAGACAAAGGACAATTATTAACTAAACCTATTGCAAGTAAAGCTAAAGAAACTATTAAAAAAACTAAAAAAACCCCTGCTAAACTAACAGTTACTAAAGAACAAACTGACACTACCGAAACAATTGATAATGAAACTAAAAATACTGAAAAACAAAAAGAAATAACTAAAATTAGTGAAGAAATAGAAACTAAAGATAAACCCAAAATTAAAATCGTTGGGACTGTAGATCTAGAAACAATCACTCCTAAACCCAAAACTGATAAAGATAAAATTAAATCTAAAATTACTGAAACTGAAGAGGAAAAGAAACAAGATTTATCAAATACCACTACACCCACTAAAACTGAAGTAGAATCAGAAATAAAAGAAGAAGAAGAAGAAAAAAAACAAATAGAAACTACTACATCTATAACTGATGAAAATATCAATAATGAGCTTAAAGAAATAATAGAAAAAGAAGAAGCTGATAATGAAAAGGATACAGATGCAATAGGAGAAAAACCTGATAATTTTTTAAGAACAGAATATAAAAAAATAGAAGGCCCTAAAATAATAGGTAGTGTCGATTTGCCAACTGTACCAATTCATAAAAAAGAAGAAATAGTAAAAAAACCAATAGCTTCTTCAAACGAAACTAAATTAAAAAAACGAAAAAGAATTGAGAAAAAAATTAAAGAACCTTTAAATAGTAATGAAAATCAACCGATTAAATCTAAAGATTGGCATCAAACTAATGAAAAATATAAACACTTTAAAGAGAATAAAAAATATTATAAAAAACCTGAAAAACCTGTAATAGATGATGAACAAATTCAGCAACAAATAAAAGAAACTCTTGCTAAACTAACAGCGCCAACCAAATCTAAAGCTGCAAAATATCGTAGAGCTAAAAGAAGTTTACTGAGCCATTTGCAAGAAGAACAACAACAAAAATTAGCTGAAGAAAGCAAAACCATAAAAGTAACTGAATTTGTTACAGTCAATGATTTGGCTAATCTGATGAATGTTCTAGTAAGTAATGTGATTCAAACTTGCTTAAATTTAGGCTTATTTGTATCTATAAATCAAAGACTCGATGCAGAAACAATTGTTATAGTTGCTGATGAATTTGGATATAAAGTAAAATTTGTAAATGTCGATATTGAAGAAACAACTGAAAGTAATCAACCTGACAATCCGGAAGATCTTGTACCAAGAGCTCCTATAGTTACTGTTATGGGACATGTTGACCATGGCAAAACCTCATTACTCGATTATATACGAAAATCCAATGTTATAGCAGGAGAAGCTGGTGGAATAACTCAACACATAGGTGCCTATGAAGTAATATTAGATAATGGGAAAAAAATAACATTCTTAGATACACCAGGTCACGAAGCTTTCACAGCTATGCGTGCCAGAGGTGCTAAAATCACAGATATAGCTATAATTGTAATAGCTGCAGATGATTCTGTGATGCCTCAAACAAAAGAAGCTATTAACCATGCTTTAGCAGCAGGTGTTCCCATGATATTTGCTATAAATAAAATAGATAAACCTAATGCTAATCCTGATAAAATCAAAGAAGAATTAGCAAATATGAAAATATTAGTAGAAGATTGGGGAGGTAAATACCAATGTCAAGAAATATCAGCTAAAAAAGGAATTAATGTTGACCTATTGTTAGAAAAAGTATTAATCGAAGCCGAATTAATGGATTTAAAATGTAATCCTAAAAAACCTGCAACAGGAACTGTTATCGAATCTGCTCTCGATAAAGGACGTGGTTATGTAGCTAAAGTACTAGTCCAAAATGGAACTCTTAAAGTCGGAGATATAGTTCTTGCTGGTTATCACTATGGCCGTGTTAAAGCTATGTATAACGAAAGGAATCAAAAAGTTGAGCAAGCTGGGCCTTCAACACCTGTTATGTTATTAGGATTAAACGGGGCTCCCCAAGCTGGCGACACGTTTAAAGTAATGCACGACGAAAAAGAAACTAAAGCAATAGCTAATAAAAGAATGCAATTACAAAGAGAACAAACACTAAGAACACAAAAACATATTACTTTAGACGAAATAGGACGTAGGATAGCTATAGGAGATTTTAAAGAGCTTAACATTATTGTAAAAGGTGATACTGACGGATCTGTGGAGGCCCTCTCCGATTCGATATTAAAACTCTCTTCCCCTGAAGTACAAGTTAATGTTATACATAAATCAGTAGGAGCTATTACAGAAACTGATGTTTTATTAGCTTCTGCTTCAAATGCTATTATTATCGGGTTCCAAGTACGTCCTTCTGTAAATGCAAAAAAACTAGCAGAACAAGAACAAATTGACATAAGACTCTATTCTATTATATATACCGCTATTAATGAAGTAAAAGCTGCTATAGAAGGTATGCTGTCTCCCGAAATTGAAGAAAAAATTACAGGTAATGCTGAGGTAAGAGAAGTATTTAAAATTAGTAAAATTGGAACCGTAGCTGGTTGCTTAGTACTCGACGGCAAAATAACTAAAACGTCTAACATTAGGTTAATACGTGATGGAATAGTTGTTTATACTGGGCAATTATCTTCACTTAAAAGATTTAAAGACGATGTAAAAGAAGTTGCAGCAGGATATGAATGTGGACTAAGCATACATAATTTTAACGATATTAAAATAGGCGATATAGTGGAATGTTATGAAGAAGTGGAAGTTAAAAGAAAACTATAAAGATATCATACAATAATTAAGTTTTCATTGTTTTTATATAATATAAATTTACATACTTAATCAGGCCTAAATAAAGATAACATATGTTTGTGATAATTTAATTATCAGCAAAGCCAAAATATCAAAAATGGTTAACCATATATATACTCCGAACTTACATAATTATATAAAATACAAACTGCATATATCTATCAATAAATAAATTAAGTTACATTAAAAAGATCTTATAAATAATCAAAAACAAACGCAAATTAAATAACTACTATGCTTTTTTTAAAGTAAAAGTAAAAATTGTCCCTATACCAATTGCACTATTCACATTTATATGTTGTTGATGAGCTTCTAAGATATGCTTAACAATAGCAAGGCCTAGCCCAGTGCTTCCATAATCACTTGAGCGACTTTTTTCGGCTCTATAAAAACGTTCAAACAAACGTGGTATATGTTCTTGCGCTATACCTATTCCATTATCAGCAATTTCTACTAATATGTTTTCATCCATATCAGAAAAACTTATCTTTGTTTCACCACCAATGTTACCATATTTAATACTATTATCTATAAGATTAGCAACTACTTGAGAAATTTTTTCTTTATCAGCAATAACATTTATAGTTTTGCTACCTTCTTTATTAATTATAATTTTTATTTTTTTACTAGCAGCTTTTATTTCGAATAAATTAGCTACTTCATAACACAAATCAACTATATTAAATTTTGACAAATTAAGTTTATATCCTCCACTTTCAAGTGACGCTATAGTTTCAAGGTCTTCAACAATTGAAATTAATCTATTTATACTCTGTTCTGCACGTTGTAAATATTTTATATTAATTTCTGCATCATAAATTCCCCCTTCTAATAAAGTCAATATATAACCTTGTATATTAAATATAGGTGTTTTTAGTTCATGCGACACATTACCTAAAAATTCTCTTCTATATGTTTCCATTTCTTTAAGCCGCATTATTTCATCATCATGCGATTTAGCCCAATTTATAACATCAGTATTAACCTGTTGAAGTAAATCTCCTTTGTTTTTTAATAAAGCTAAATGGGCACCTTCTTTTGAATGAAAAGTATTAATAGTTTTATAAATAGTCCGAATTTTATTATATATAAATTTCTTAACAAGAAAATAAGTAGAAAAATATACAAACACAAAACATATTATAACAGAAATAACAAAATAAAAATAATCCAGTTTATTTGTAATAATATTATTACAAAAGGTAAATGTCAATACACAAAAAACTATTGAAACTAATAAAGAATTTAAAAATGATAACTTTTTATGACTATAATGATTCATCGATACAAAATTTATATCCTACGCCTTTAACAGTATCTATATTCAATATACCTGTTTTTCCTCTTATTCGCCTTATATGAACATCAATAGTTCTATCACCTACTATAATATTATCTCCCCAAACAGTTTTAAAAATTTCATTCCTAGTAAAAACCTTATTAGGTTTTGATATTAACAAGGTTAATAAATCAAACTCTTTTTTTGAAAGTTTAATAAGTTTATTATTTTTTTTTATTATTCTTTTCTCTACATCTATAATTACATCAAGAAATGAAAAAATACTACTTCGTAATTCATTATTTTGTTCAGCTCTTCTTAATAATGCTTTAATTTTACTCTTTAATATAATTGGCTTAATCGGCTTCCCTATGTAATCATCTGCACCTGCCTCTAAACCTTCGACTTGAGTATAATCATCATCTCGTGCAGAAAGAAAAATTATTAAAATATCTTTTAATTCATTATTTTGTCTTAATAATTTACAAGTTTCTATACCATTTTGTCCGGGCATCATTACATCTAATATAATAAGATGCGGACGTATTTTTTTAACTATATGCAATGCTTCTTCACCATTAGCAGCTTTCAATATTGTATATCCCTCTTTTTCAAGATTATATCCCATAAATTCAAGTACATCAGGTTCGTCATCTACAAGTAAAATTTTATAATCATTATTGTTCATAAATAAATTGTTATATAATAGTTTAAAATTAAACGTTAATAACCATTAATATGAAATTTACAAAAAGTTTTAAACTGAATAATATATTTTTAATCAAAAATATAAAATTCGCTTATATTTTATAAGTTTTTTATGATTCAATAATAAAAAATAACTATAATTTTTAATTTTGCGTTTTTAAATTTCCCCAAAACATGTAAAACACAATGTTTAATCATATATTAAATTCATTTAATAAATACCCTGATAAAAATGCTTTTAACATAAAAGATCATTATTATACTTACAAAGAACTTGAAAAATACACTTCAATAATCACAAAAAAAATCATAGAAAAAATACCTAACGAGAATTTAATCGGTGTTATTGCTAATGATGATATATTCACTTATTCAACATTACTTGCTATTATATTAAATGGTAAAGCCTATTTACCCATAAACCCTATGTACCCACCCTCACGCAATGCTAACATTATTAAACAAGCTAACATTAAATCTATTATTTCTTCTATTGAAAAAGAGAAAACTATCGCAATAATTGGGGAAAATCATCTCAATATCTATTGTACAAATTGCTTATATAACAATGAGGTTACATATACTAATGTTATATTTAAAGACCAAAATTGTTTCGATGATAATTCTCTTGTATATGTGTTATTTACTTCTGGTAGTACAGGTACTCCTAAAGGCGTTCCAATAACTAGAAAAAACCTTTTTACTTTTTTTGATGCTTTTTTAGATATAGGTTATAATTTTACTTCTGAAGACAGATTTTTACAAATGTTTGATCTTAATTTTGATCTTTCTGTTGTATCATATCTTACCCCTTTAATGAATGGCGCCTGTGTTTATACAGTAAATCCATCATTAGGTATTAAATATACCGAAATTTATAAAATCCTTGAAAATCATAATATCACATTTGCTTTAATGGTTCCTTCTATACTAAATGGTTTGAAACCATATTTTGAAGATATTTCTCTTCAAAACCTTAAATATTCACTTTTTTGTGGAGAAGCGCTAAAAAAAGATATAATAGAACAATGGCAAAAATGTGTCCCTAATGCTTTAATTCAAAACACATATGGCCCTACCGAAGGCACTATAACTTGTTTTAACTATAATTGCATAATGGGAAACATAAAAGCCCATAACGGAATAGTTTCTATAGGCAAACCAATGAAAAACACTACAGCTGTGATTATTGATAAAAATAATAATTTAACTAACAATTATACTAAAGGTGAATTATGTATAAGTGGCCCTCATATTACCAAAGGATATTTGAATAATAGTGAAAATGATAAAGCTTTTATTAAACTAAAAATCAATGGGGAAACAAATATATTTTATAAAACTGGTGATATTTGTTTTAAAGACGCAGAAGACGACTTTATGTTTTGTGGGCGTACTGACCAACAAATAAAAATTCAAGGTTATAGAATAGAATTAAGTGAAATTGAGCACCAAGCAAGAATGTTTTCAAATGGAGCAGAAGTAGTAGCTGTAACTAGAAATAATAAACAAGGTAATACAGAAATAGTTCTTTTTATTGAAAGCAAAACTGATTGTATTCGTGAAATATATACTAAAATGTATAATACATTACCTAACTATATGATACCTTCTGAAATTAAATTAATTGAATCGTTGCCATATAATAGCAATGGCAAAATTAATCGTAAAAAATTAAGTGAAATAGCATTAAAATAAAAAATAATTTGAATAATAAATTTAAAATAAGACCTGCAAATAGCTCGGATGTGAGTTTTATCGCTGAAGCTATTATTGAAGCTGAAAAAAGTGGTACTAATATTCTTGTTTATTCAAAAGTTTATGAGATCGAGGAGCCTGTTTTTAAAGTATTACTTGAAAAAATGTTACTTGAAGATATTGAAGGACAAGAATTTTGTTTATCCAGTTTCTTAATAATAGAAGAAAACCAAGAAAAAGCTGGTTGTTGTTCAGCATGGGTAGAAGGAGCAAACGGTATGTCAAGCTGGTTCATAAAATCTAACTT
>DAOTOD010000056.1:0-6988 GCA_035451165.1 Bacteroidales bacterium | reverse complement strand
AATTCGTCTTTGAAGGTTATAATTGTAAATTAATATTTACAGGTGACACTGCTCAATTACCCCCTGTAGGTTTAGAATATAGCCCAGCTCTCGATGTCGATTATCTTAAATCATCATTTAATCTTAATATAACTTCTCATCAGCTTACAGAAGTTGTAAGACAATCAAAAGATTCAGGAATACTTTTTAATACGACTTACTTAAGACAAAAAATAACTAATAACAAAATTTCTCCTCCTTTTTTTAAAACTAATAATTATGATGTTTTTAATATAACAGGTTATGATTTAGAAGAGTATTTAAACGAGTCTTATTCAAAATACGGCTTAAATAATGTCATTGTGATTTGTAAAACTAATAAAAGAGCTTTATTGTTTAACAATTCTATAAGAAATCGTATCTTACTTAAAGAAGAGATACTTACAACAGGTGAACTTTTAATGGTAGTGAAAAATAACTACTTTTTCTTGCCAAAAGATTCAGAAGCTGGTTTTATTGCAAATGGTGATATCATTGAAATTACAAGAATAAAAAAATATATTCAGATTTATGGTTTTGATTTTGTACAAGCAACTATCAAATTAATTGATTATCCTGAAGAAAAAGAAATAGAAGTTGTAATTATGATTAATACTCTTTTTTCTGAAACAGCTTCTTTAACATACAATGATTATAAAACATTATATGAAGCAATAGCTTTAGATTACCAGAATATTAAAAGCAAAACAGAGAAAACAAAAAAAATACGAGAAAATATTTATCTAAATGCTCTACAAGTAAAATATTCATATGCTCTTACCTGCCATAAAACTCAAGGAGGACAATGGAAAATTGTATTTATTGACCAAGGCTATCTTAACAACGAAATGATTAATCTTGAATATTTAAGATGGTTATATACTGCCGAATCTAGAGCTATTAATAAACTTTATTTTGTTAATTTTAAAGATGAATTTTTTGAAAAATAAATTATTATTCTAAAGTAAATACTGTACGACCAATTTCTTGATTATCAAGAAAAATAAATACTTCGTAATTCCCTTTTTTTAGAGTTCTATCTTTATCCCAGTAAAGGCATATATCCATAGCTTTATTATTATAAACAATATCATCTTTAATTGTATAAACAATATCATGATTTTCAAAAGTAAATAAATCATTAGCCGAATTAGATATAATACTACCATCAGGTTCCGAAATTCTTATATAAATAGTTTTACGTCCCGGTTTTACTATAGGATTTTCTGCTAACAAAAAACAAATTCTAAATTTTTGTACTTTCTTAGTATTATTAGTTCCTATTTCTTTATTACCTGAACGTATTCTTATACCTTCAGCAATTATATCGTAAGCTTTCATTTTAGAACCTTTTTCTATTACTGACACAAGCTCTTGATTATTGCTCGAAAGTTTATAATTAAGATTCAAAGCTGAATCTAATTCTTTATTTAACCTTAAATTTTGAAAAGTAAGTCCTTCATTTTTGGTCTGTAAATCTTTTATAATTTGCATATATTCAAACAATCGAGTTTCAAGTTCAATTACTTTATTTTTGTAAGTTATTGCTGAACTCTGTTTCAAATTTTTAATCTCATTAAGTAAAGTGGTAACTTTCTTTTTTTCAACTACAAAAAGACTATCTAAACCTGTATATTCTTTCATAAGTTCATCATATTCCAACTCTAAAGTCTTAAGTTTAATAATCATTTTCTCCTTGTCAGAAATAGAGCTTTCTTTTATAATAACTTCTTTTTCTATATTATTATTAGCCTTTATAAGTTGTACATAAAAATAAATAGATAAGACTAAAAACAAAGAGGACATCACAGCAAGCAACAATATTAATTTCGAAGTAAAAGTTTTATCTTTAAATATTTTAAGTATATTTAACATGATTTTTTGAAATTATTAATTAATCACAAAAGATGTTTGTCCAATTTCATAATCATCAATAAAAATAGCCACATTATACGTCCCTTTCATAGCTGGTTCTTTCTTATCATATTTTTCCCATGACAAGCAAATATTCATTTCTTTATTTTGATAATCTATTTCTTTTTTCATAGAATATTGTATTCTCTGCCCATTATATACAAAAGAATAAATATCATCCTTACCCTTCACTAAAACCATATTATCAGGGCGAGCTATTCTCACATAAATAGTTTTAGGCCCAGGTTCTGTCAATTTATTCTCACTCAAAGTAAAACAAATCCTTATAAATTCTACTTTATTAGCATTATTAGTAACTTCTTCTTTTTTTCCTCCCCCCCTATACCTCAAACAAGTTGCTGTTATATTATATGCTTTAAGCAATGAAGCCATTGATACCTTTTGAGAAAGATTTTCTTTTTCTTGAATAAGTTCTATATTTTTTTGTTTTTCTTGGGTATAGCTTTTTTTAATTTGAACATTTTCTTCTTTAAGGGCAGCATTTACATTAAACAATGAATCGATTTGGTGTATATAACCTTGTGTAATATTTCTTAAAATATTTAATTTTCTTTTTATTCTCCAATAGTCGGCTTGTTGAGCTATAAGTTTCTGTATTTCTTCAGCGTTAGCTTTAATAATGCTATCTTTTACACTTAATTGCATAGCTAAATCCCCATATTCTTGCTTAACTTGCTCATGTACTAATAACAAACTATCTAATTCTGATTGTAAATCTTCTGTTTTTTTAACAGCCTCAATTTTTTCAATGACTATAGTTTTTACTTTAATTTTTGAAGTAATCAATTGCCATAAAAGCACAACAATAATTACTAATAATATTATTATAATTATTTTATACTTCTTTTCTCTATTATTAGACAAATTATTATTTTTAACTATATCTTCCATCGTATTAAAATACAAAATTAAATTATTAAACTTAAAAATCAACTATTTATTACATTAAAATTAAAATAATTGTAAAAAAATAATTATTTTTTTATTCTTTAATATATTTTGATAAAATCGTACTTATTTTTTTGACTTGTTCTGTTTGTTGGTATGCATTAGCTATTTGACCTAATCTCTGAAGTATTGCAATAGCTTGTTGAAAATCAGATTCCACAAATCTTGCACGTTTGGCATCTAACGAAGAATAATATTCTAAATAATTCTCATAATAAGAAGCTATATAATCCGACATTTGATTCGCTTTATTGTGGGCACCAGATGCATGATAAGACTGCACAAATGCTAAAGAATAAACATCAAAAGGTATTTTTTCATTTGGTAAAACTTTATTACAATAATCTAATGCCATTACAGCCGAATCTTTTTTCCCCTCAGCTATTAAAGCATTTGATAATCTTGCAAAATGATTACGAGCAACTAAACCCATATTATAACTATCACGATCTACGTAAACATCAGGGCGCGACAAGTTACCCCATTTACATTTATTTACTAAAACATCATAAGCTTTTGTTGTATTAACTCCTCCAGCATTTTCAATATAACTTTCTGCAAGCACTGGCATAAAACGATATGCAAATCCTTCAAGATGACAATATTTATCAATATCAAGAAATGATGATACCGCAGAAGGATTAATAAAATATATAGGACGTTTCCAATTATTAGTAGCTATAATATCCAACAACATTAAATCATTCTTATAAAGATAATTTTTTTGAATCGTCCAGTCAATATATTTAACTATTTTATTTTTCATATTTTCGGGAACAAGGTTATTAGAAGCTATATAAGCAGAGTCGACAGTAATTCTAAAGTTTTTAGTATCAAAGAAAAATACTTTTTCATTATCTTTTGTCTCAGCCTGAATAGCTGGATTTTCCTCAGCAATCATTTTAATAAATTGGGATAATTCCCTATATTTAGACGTTTGCCCCCTCCTATCATAATAAGGTATAAAATCATTTGTTCCTGTATTATATTGTGAAGCACTTAAAGTAAAAGGCAATTTTTCAGAATCATAAATTTTTCTCATTAATTGATGTATATACCAATCGCCTGACGAAAGAACAAAATTCAATACCCTAACATCTGTTCTAATACCTTCTACTTCTTGAGCATACCATAAAGGAAAAGTATCATTATCTCCATTAGTAATTAATATTGCATTAGGTTCGCATGACATAAGATAATTCCTTGCAAAATCTAACGCTGCAGTTTTATGAGAGCGATCATGATCATCCCACCCTTCTTTAGCCATTATACTAGGCACTAATACTATTGAAAGTAAAGTAACAACGATAGCACCAATTACTGAAGGCAATTTCTTTTCAATCATTTTAATTAATCCTGCTACTCCAAGTCCTATCCAAATAGCAAAAGCATAAGTAGAACCTGCATAAGCATAATCACGTTCTCTCGGTTGATAAGGTGTTTGATTAAGATATAAAATTATTGCTATACCTGTCATAAAAAACAAAAGAAACACAACCCATGCATCTTTTTTAGATTGTTTAATATGAAAAAACAATCCTACAAGCCCCAAAAGCAACGGTAGCATATAAAACTTATTTTTAGCTTTATTATTAGCAAGGTCTGGTGGTAATTTATCTTGATTCCCTAACCTAGCATCAATGAAAGGTATACCACTAATCCAATTACCATTAATAAAATCACGATTACCATTTTCATCAACACCATGGCTTTGAATATCATTTTGACGCCCTGAAAAATTCCATAAAAAATACCTATTATACATAAAACCCAACTGATACCTTAAAAAAAACTTAATATTTTCAGCAAAAGTAGGCTTTCTATTTCCTCTTATCCCTGTCCATGCCTTATAAGCCATAACATGCTTATCTTCCGAGCTATACATTCTAGGAAAAAATGTACAATATTCTGTATTATATTTAGTTTTCATTTTGTAACCAACTTTCTCATATTTTTTATCACCCATTATATATATTGGGGAACCTTTATCTTGAACTACATTACCCGACATATCTCTAGCATACGGAGCATTATAATAAGGCCCATAAAAAAGAGGACGGTCTCCATATTGTTCTCGATTAAGAAAAGAAAGCAGAGAAAAAACATTTGAAGGATTATTTTCATTAAGAGGAGGATTAGCTAAAGACCTAATCACAGTAACAGCATAACTTGAATAACCTATAATAACAAAGGTAATAAAAAGTACTGCTGTATTAAGAAGGGCTTTCCCCTTCTTTTTTGTGTACCAAATACAAAAAATAATAAATGAAATAAGAATAATAGCATAAATAAAATTGCCCGTCCCAAAAGGCAAGCCCATACCATTAACAAAAAGTAATTCAAATTTAGAAGCTAATGTAGGAATACCAGGAATTACAACATATTGAATAAAAGCAAGTATTATTAAAGAAACTAAAAAAGCAATAAAGTTATTACGTCTGGATGTTTTTTTATATCTTTTAAAATAATAAACAAAGCAAATAGCCGGTATTGCAAGTAAATTAAGTAAATGTACACCTATTGATAAACCCATCAAAAAACCTATAAAAACAAGCCATCTGTCAGAATATTTTTTGTCAGCCTGTTCTTCCCATTTTAATATAGCCCAAAATACTATAGAAGTAAAAAAAGCCGAGGTAGCATATACCTCACCTTCAACTGCCGAAAACCAGAATGAATCAGAAAAAGCAAACGCAAGTGCTCCTACAAAAGCACTCCCAAATATTGCAATAGCTTTAACAGTTGTAAGCTCTCCTTCTTTCCATATTATTTTTTTAGCTAACATAGTTATTGACCAAAATAAAAATAAAACAGCAAAAGCACTTGCTATAGCTGATAAAGAATTAATCATTAAAGCTACTTTTGAAGTATCAGAAGCAAAAAGAGAAGCTATTCTACCTAATATCATAAACAATGGTGCCCCAGGAGGATGACCTACTTCTAACTTATATGAAGTCGCAATAAATTCACCACAATCCCACCAACTAACTGTAGGTTCTGCTGTAGAAAGAAATGTATAAGCAGCTATTAAAAAAGTAATCCAACCTATTATATTATTAAATAAACAGTACTTTTTCATAGTTTTTCTATTAATTATAAATTAATTTATTAATACCTGAAATTAAATTTTATTACCAGCAAAAATAGATAATTATTTTAATTTCAAATAAAAAATAGCTTAATAAACATCTTAAAACTTAAAAAAAAAGACTTATTTTTGTTGTATCAAAAAACTTTGTAGCATTATGATGAAATTATTCATTCATATTGGACAATATATTTCTTTAATGAAAAAGGTTTTTACTAAACCTGATAAAAGTAAAATTTTTTGGCAACAAGTAATAAAAGAAATTGATTACCTTGGTCTTGATTCATTAGTTATTGTAGCTGTTATATCTGTATTTATGGGTACAGTAGTAGCAATACAAACTGCTTATAATATCGATAGTCCATGGATACCAAAATATACTGTAGGTTTTACTACAAGACAATCTATAATACTGGAGTTTTCACCTACTATAATAAGTTTAATACTTGCAGGAAAAGTCGGTTCACGAATAGCATCAGAAATAGGAACTATGAAAGTTACTGAGCAAATTGATGCTTTAGAAATTATGGGAATCAATTCTGCTAACTATTTAATATTACCTAAAATTACAGCTGCTATGCTAATTAACCCAGTACTCATAACTATAAGTATGTTTTTAGGTCTATTAGGAGGATGGTTCGCTTCTTTAATTAGTAATGAAATAACACCAGAAATCTATATATATGGAATACAATCTTTTTATAAAGGCTTTGAAGTTTTTTATGCTCTTATTAAAACTGTAGTCTTTGCTTTTATAATAACCTCTGTATCAGGATATACAGGATATTTCACAAAAGGTGGAGCACTGGAAGTCGGTTGGTCAAGTACTAAAGGTGTCGTTTATAGCAGCATCCTTATCATTATATTTAACCTTATATTAACCCAATTATTACTCGCATGATTGAAGCTAAAAATATTTCAAAATCATTTGGAACACATTTAGTATTAAACAACATTTCTGTTACTTTTGAACAAGGGAAAATTAATCTAATAATAGGA
>DAOTOD010000055.1:0-7004 GCA_035451165.1 Bacteroidales bacterium | reverse complement strand
TGAAGAATATGGAGTGAAAAATATTGAAGAATACACAAAAAAATGTATATAAGTTTTTATACATTAAATCTAAAATGTAATATATCGCCATCTTCTACTATATAGTTTTTACCTTCTATATAAAACTTACCTGCTTCCTTACAAGCTTGCTCTGAACCTAAGGTAATAAAATCATTGAATTTCATTACTTCTGCCCTTATAAAGCCTCTTTCAATATCACTGTGAATTGTTCTAGCAGCTTCGGGAGCAGTCATACCTGCTTTTATAGTCCAAGCTTTTACTTCCTTTGGACCAGCTGTAAAAAATGTTCTTAAATTTAATAACTTATATGCTGAACGAATAAGCTTATTTATAGCAGGTTCTTCTAATCCAATTTCCTTAAGAAACATATTCCTATCATCTTCTGACTCAAGCTCTGCGATATCTGATTCAAGAACTCCCGCAATAACTATTACTTCAGTATCTTCAGCTTTTACAGCTTCTTTTACTTTTTTTACATAATTATTTTCAATAACGGCTGCGTCATCATTAACATTGCATACATATAATACAGGTTTGTCAGTTAATAAAAAAAGATCAGAAGCATATTTGCGAGAAGTTTCATCTAAAGGTACTGTGCGAGCTGGTTTCATAGATTCAAGATGCTCTTTATAAACTAATAAAATTTCATATGCTTTTTTAGCATCTTTATCACCTATTTTTGTTAATTTTTCTAATTTAACAAGTTTTTTATATATGGATTCTAAATCTTTTATTTGAAGCTCAAAATCTACTATTTCTTTATCACGTACTGGATCAATAGAGCCTTCAATATGAGGCACACTTTCGTTTTCAAAACATCTTAATACGTGTATTAAAGCATCTGTATTACGTATGTCACTTAAAAATTTATTACCTATCCCTTCACCTGTGTTTGAACTTTTTGATAAACCCGGTATGTCAATTATTTCTATGGTAGCATGGACTATCTTAGCAGAATGTATTAAATTATCAATCAAAATAAGCCTATCATCAGGTACTTTTATTATACCTATGTTTGATTTATTAGAAGAAAAAGCATATTTACTGGTCTGAGCCTTAGCTTTTGAAAGACAATTAAAAATTGTTGTTTTACCAGAACTTGCTAATCCTATTATTCCACAATTAAGAGACATATTATAATTAAATTATCAATGATTAATAATAATTTAGTAAAACGCAAAATTACATTAAATTTTTAACTGAATTGATTAAAAAGAATAACATTTATTTAATTACTGAACTAACAATGTATTTTATTTTTTTTTTAACTAGTTAAGTATTTTTTATTTTGTATAAAATTTTTATTTTTGCAATGAAAATAATAATATGGTGGATGTAGCTCAGCTGGTTAGAGCATCGGATTGTGGTTCCGAGTGTCGTGGGTTCGAATCCCATCTTCCACCCCTAAATATATAAGTTTATAATATTCTATTTTGTTTTTATTCAAGTAATTTTGAAACACATATTTTGATCCCTCTATATTATTATAAATAATATAAAAATTTCATTTTTTTATTTGTTAGTTTTTAATATTCTTTGTAAAACTTGTAAAGTTTATAAGTTGATAATTATACATTCTTTATAAAGTAAAAATGTCTTTTGATTTGATGCCTTAAATATTAATCTTAAAAAATAATTTTATTAAAAGTTTAATTGAACATTATTAATTATTTCATAGTATTTTTGTCAATAATAATTATTAATTTTTAAATGATGCTTAAACATTTTAAAACAATATATATTTATTTAATATTAATTTTAACTTATTCTTGTAAACCTGAAGAAGAACTTTCTATTAAAACACCTGTTGTAATTACTTCTTCTATAACTAGCTCAACTGATACCTCGGCAGTTGGCGGTGGTATAGTTACTTCTAGCGGAGCAACTAAAGTAACTGAAAGAGGAGTTTGTTGGGCAATATATCCTCAACCTACTATTAATGATAATAAAACCATTGATGGTGAAGGAACAGGCCCTTTTACTAGTTACATAACAGGTTTGGTTAAAGGTACTACATATTATGTTAGAGCTTATGCCACGAATAAAGCAGGTACAGCTTATGGAGAAGATAAAAGCTTTTATACAACTTCTGTTCCTATAGTAACAACTTTGCCCGTTATAAATATTACTTCTTATAGTGCTGAATGCGGTGGAACTGTAATAAGTGATGGTGGTAGTCAAGTTATTGTTAAAGGAGTATGTTGGAGCACAACACCAAACCCTACTATTAATAACTTTTGCACAGCTAATGGTTCAGGATTAGGTAGTTTTGTTAGCGTTATTTCAAATCTTAAGGAAGATACTGTTTATTATGTTAGAGCATATGCTACAAATGCTAATGGTACTGGGTATGGAGAGGAATATAGTTTTAAACCTGTTTTTACATGTGGGCAAAATTTTAAGGATATTAGAGATGGGAAAATTTATGGTACAGTGCAAATAAACAATCAATGCTGGATGAAACAAAATCTTGATTATGGAATATTCGTTAATTCTACAACTGGACAAAATGCAGTAGGTACTCAAAAATATTGTCAGAAAAATATTGCTTCATTATGTGATACTTATGGAGGAATGTATTTATGGGAAGAGATAATGAATGGAGAAATGCCTTGTAATGGGATAAGTGAAACACAACCTCAATGTAGCACACCAGTTAAAGGTATTTGCCCTGATGGCTGGCATATTCCTTCTCATTATGAATGGACTGTTTTAGAAAAACATGCAGGAAGTGCTCCGAATGATTTTGTTTTTGATGAAACAACAAGTGGTTGGTATGGAGTGGACGAAGGCAATAATCTTAAAATGAACGGAACACAATATTGGGGAGGTGAAGGCACTAATTTGTTAGGCTTTGATGGACTCGCAGGAGGTTATTATTTAAGCGTATTTGCACATATGGGTGATAGAGGTAAATGGTGGTCCTCAACAGAATTTAATATAAATACAGCATGGCATAGAGGACTTAAACGAGGTGTCACTCAAATATATAGAGAAGCAGTTGATAAAAATTATGCTTTTTCTTTAAGATGTATTAAAAATAATTAATTTATTACATTGTATAATATTTATTTTTATTTTTGCCTAATATATAAAAAATATAAAATCTAATTTAAAGCACTTATTATTAATATTATTTTATGTTAAATAAGTTTATTTTATACATTTGTTTAAATTAAAGTTGTTTTTTATAAAAAAATAAATTTATGGGAAAAGTTAAATCAGGTAATTTTTTTGAAGATTTTGTAGTTGGTGAAACCATTCACCATTATTTGTCTAAAACTATATTTGAAAGTGATAATAATCTGTTTTGTTTACTTACCATGAATCCTCATCCCGTTCATACTAATATTGATTATGCAGCTAAAAATCAACATGGTAAGATATTAGTGGTGGGTACGCTTGTGTTTAGTTTGGCTGCAAGCTTTACTGTGCCTGATATAAGTGCTAATGCTATCGCAAATCTTGAATATTCTGAAATAAAACATTTAGCTCCTGTATTTATTAATGATACCATTTATGCAAGAACAAAAATATTAAGCAAAAAAGAATCTCAAAGTAAACCAGATAGAGGCATAGTAGAAGTCGAAACTGTAGCATATAATCAAAATAATCAAGATGTTTTGTCTTTTAAAAGAAAAGTTTTAATTAAAAAGAAAGGTTTTTAATATGGTTAATTATCCTCTTAGGAGCTTAATGTTTGTTCCTGCCCATAACGAAAAACTTATTCAAGGAGTAATAAGGTTTGATGCAGATGTTATAGTGTTAGATTTAGAAGATTCTGTTCAACCTTTTCAAATGAAACAAGTTGCTCGTGACAATGCTGAAAAATATATAAAGCAAGGCCTATTTAAAAATTATAAGGTTTTTATACGAGTTAATGATCTTGAAAGTGGGCAAATTTTAAAAGATGTTCACCAACTTACCATTGAAGGTGTTGAAGGTTTTTTATGCCCTAAAGTTAGAACAGGAAAAGATGTGTATTTTTTTGATAAGTTGATAGAAACAATAGAATGTGAAAAAAATATAGCTAAAAATTCTTTTAAAATCATTCCTATAATCGAAACAACAGCATCAGTGCTTAACGCTCAAGATATATGCAAAGCTTCTGACAGAGTTATTGCTATAGCATTTGGTAGCGAAGATTTTATAACAGATATGCATGGTATACACGATGAAGAAGCATTAACACTTTTTACTGCTCGAGCACTAATAGTTTTAGCTGCAAGAGCTAATAATGTTGCACCTATTGATACAGCTTGTATAAATGTTCATGATAATGAAGACCTTGAACGTAATCTTATACTAGCTAAAAAACTTGGATTTGAAGGAATGTTTGTACTTAGCCCTAAGCAATTACCTTTGGTACATAAATATTTTACTCCTTCAGAAAAAGAAATAATTGAAGCTAAAGAAATGCTTAAATTATCAGAAGAAGCTGAAAAAGAAGCTAAAGGAGTAGCTATAATGGATGGTAAATTTATAGGCCCTCCATTGGTAGAAAGAGCAAAAAATATTTTAAAAAAATACCAAACTATCTTAAATAAACAAAATTATGTGAAAAATGAATAAAAAAGTTATAATTATAGGAGGCGTAGGAAATGGAACAGTCATAGCTCACGCTATTTCTGATGCTAATAAAAGAGGATATAATGAATGGGAATGTGTAGGTTTTTTAAATGATAACCTATCTAAAGGTGATGATATAGAATCATTCCCAGTATTAGGTAAACTTCGTGATATTCAACATTTTATTGATGAAGGTTATTATTTTATTTATGCTATATACAGAATTAATAGGAAACAAGAACGTATAGATTTATTTTATGATTTAAAAATACCTGAAAATCAGTTAGCTACATTTATACACCCTCTTGCATATGTTGCCCCAGGAGTGAAACTGGGCCCTGGCTGTGTTGTAATGCCTAATGTGTCATTGTCTTCAACAACTACTTACGGTAAATGTTGTGCTATTATGATAGGTAGTGCCGTAGGTCATAACAATGTTATTGGTGATTTTTGCCATTTTGCAGGCCAAAGTTGTGTAGGCTCTTTTACTAAACTTGGCGACGGGGTAAATATAGGCGCTAATGCTACTGTGCGTGAAAGAATTACAATAGCTAAGTTTGCTACTATTGGCATGGCAGCTATGGTAACAAAAGATGTAGGTGAAAATGAAATATGGATAGGTAATCCAGCTAGATTTTATAAAAAAAATGATTGATAATATGCCTAAAGACAAAATACTTATTCTCGCACCTCATACTGACGACGGAGAATTAGGTTGCGGTGGAACAATTGCTCGTTTGGTAGAAGAAGGACATGATGTTTTTTATGTAGCTTTTTCTATTTGTGAAGAAAGTGTACCTGAAGGCTTCCCTAAAAATGCTCTTGAAATAGAAGTTAAAAAAGCTACTGCTAGCTTAGGTATTAAACCTGATAAACTCATCCTTAAAGGCTATCCTGTTAGAAAATTTAATTCTTATAGACAGGATATTCTTGAAGACCTTGTATTGCTTAGAAAAAATATTAATCCTGATATAGTATTTTTACCAGTATCAACGTCTCTACATCAAGACCATTATACGATTTTTCAAGAAGGTATAAGAGCATTTAAACATTTTACAGTTTATGGTTATGATTTACCTTGGGATACAATACATTTTAGCTCTAATGCTTTCTTTAAACTTGAAGAAAGGCATGTGGCTAAAAAATGGGAAGCTTTGACTTATTACGAAACACAAAAATGGAGAACATATTGTGATAAAGAATTTATTTATGGTTTAGCAAGAGTGAGGGGAGCTCAACTGGGAATAAAATATGCTGAAGTTTTTGAAAATATAAGAAGTATTCATTAAATTATTTTATCTTAATCTTTTTATCCTAAAAATATTAACTATGTCTGTTATAGTGGCTATCCATCAACCTAATTATATACCTTGGTTGGGCTATTTTTACAAAATTATTAAATCAAACGTTTTTGTTATACTCGACAATGTACAGTATGTAAAGGGTACCGTAGCTAACAGAAATTATATTAAAAATCGTAATGGTACTCCTATTTTGTTGTCAGTAGCTGTTAAAATGTCTGAAGGTTGGGCTCTTAATTATAATCAAATAAAAATTGATTATTCTCAAAAATGGAACTTTAAACATCTTAATCAGATTAAAGATGCCTATTACAAGGCCCCTTGGTTTAAATATTATTTCCCCATCTTTGAAGAAATATTGAAAACAAAATATGATACTATAGCAGAGCTTAATATTAGAATAATAAAATATGTTATAAATGAATTAAATATAAAAACACAAATTAAAATTGCTTCTGAAATACCTAAATATATGGGCGAAAAAAATGAAAGAAATATAAATATCGTTAAATACTTTAATGGTAATGTTTATTTGTCGGGAAAAGGTGCTGCTAAATATAATGAACCTGAAATGTTTAACAAAGCAGGCATCCAGTTAATTTATTCTGATTTTATACACCCTCAATATAAACAAATTAATGGAAATTTTATACCTAATCTTTCAATTATAGATGTGCTTATGAATTGTGGAGCTGAAGAAACACGAAAACTTATAGAATAATTACTATGAAAAAAATAATATCAGTAATAGGTGCAAGACCGCAATTTATTAAATGTGCTGCTTTATCTCCTGCATTAAGAAAATATTTTAATGAAATTATTGTACATACAGGACAACATTATGATCAAAATATGTCAGAAGCTTTCTTTAAGGAACTTAAAATCCCTGAACCTGATTATAATTTGGAAGTAGGCTCTGATACTCCAGGTAAACAAATTGCTATGATGATGATACGACTTGAAGAAGTAGTTGCCAAAGAAAAACCTGATTTAATTATAGTTTTTGGTGATACCAATTCAACAGCTGCAGGTTCTATTATAGCAGTAAAATATGGTATTAAATTAGCTCACATAGAAGCCGGCTTAAGAGAATTTAATAAGTATATACCTGAA
>DAOTOD010000054.1:0-7020 GCA_035451165.1 Bacteroidales bacterium | reverse complement strand
TTTGAAAAAATTGTCTGAAACTTATCCTGTGTTAAAGGTAGTTACATTAAATTATACAAAAAATTTTTTTGAAGGTAAAAAATTTCCATTGTCTATTGGTATAAAATCAGCTAAATATGAATATATATTATTAACAGATGCTGATTGTAAGCCTGTTTCAAAAAATTGGATTAAAGAAATGCAAACAGGATTTGATAATGGTAATCAAATAGTGCTGGGGTTTAGTTATTACAGACCTGAAAAGAGTTTTGTAAATTTATTAATACGATTTGATACTTTTTATACTGCTATGCAATATTTGTCTTTTTCTTTATCAAATTTAACTTACATGGGCGTAGGAAGAAATCTTGCTTATACACGATCGTTATTTTTTGCTGAAAAAGGTTTTACTCGTCATTATCATATAAGTTCAGGTGATGATGATTTATTTGTTAATAAAGCTGCTTATAAAGTTAAAACAGGAATTGTAATATCTTATGATAGCTATACTGAAAGTATAGCTAAATCATCTTTAAAAGAATGGATATCGCAGAAAAGAAGGCATTTAACTACAAGTAAATATTACAGAAACAAACATAAAATTTTGTTGTCATTATTACCTTTTATGCAAATAATATTTTATTCTATTATAATTATTTTGTTTATTTTTGTTCATAATATTATTATACCAGTCTCGTTATTATTTGTAAAATTACTTAGTCAGTTAATTATTTATAAATATTGCATGCAGAAATTGAAACAAAAAAATTTTTTATTAATTTCACCTGTGTTTGAACTATTTTTTATTTTTTTTATGTCTGTGTTATTTGTGATGAATATTTTTAAAAAGCCTGTAAAATGGAAATAAATCCTAATTTGACTGATAAGGCTATACGCGATTGTAAGCTTGTTGAACAAGCTATTAAAAATGGTGATCAACGAGCTTATGCTGAACTAATGAATAATTATAAAGATTCTTTATACTATATGTTGTTGAAAATGACAAATGATCCCGATGATGCTGATGACTTAACAATAGAGGCTTTTGGTAAGGCTTTTAAAAATTTACATCAATATACGTCTGAATATGCTTTTAGTACTTGGCTTTTTAAAATAGCCTCTAACAATTGTATTGATTTTTTGAGAAAAAAAAAGAAAGGTATTATCTCGATAGATGAGGTTATGTTTAATGATGACAATGATATGACATTATCTGATAATTTACCTTCTTCTATACTTGATCCGGAAGAAAAATTTATAAAAAAACAAAAAATTAACTTAATAAGAGATATAGTAGATAAATTAAAACCACGATATAAAACTCTTATAGAGTTAAGATATTTTAAAGAATTATCTTATGAAGAAATAGCTGCAAATTTAAATTTACCTTTAGGAACAGTTAAAGCTCAATTATTTAGAGCAAGAGATTTACTTTTTAATATCCTTAAAAATTCTCAAGAGAGCATATAATATTAGTTTTTTATTAAAGGTTTACTAAAAAACCCTTATTTGTTTACATTAATGGAATGTTTGTTTTTAGAGTGTCTGTTTGTTAGTACATATAATTGTTATAAATTTGTAATATTGTTTAATTAATATATTTTATGATAAATTTTAAAGAAATTATTTTACAAGGTATACCTGATATTTTGCCTCCACCCAAGCCATACGATTATTCGATAAATCATGCTCCTATCAGAAGAAATATTCTTAATAAAGAAGAAAAAAAACTTGCTTTAAAAAATGCTTTAAGATATTTTCATCCAAAACATCATAAAGAACTTGCTCCTGAATTTGCTGCAGAATTAAAGAATTATGGGCGAATTTATATGTATAGATTTAAACCTGATTATGAAATAAAAGCCCGTACAATTAATGATTATCCTCATAAATCAAAACATGCAGCTGCTATAATGTTAATGTTATCTAATAATTTAGATAATGCTGTAGCACAACATCCTTATGAATTAATCACTTATGGAGGTAATGGGGCAGTGTTCCAAAACTGGGCACAGTATTTATTGACTATGAAATATTTAGCTGAAATGACTGACGAACAAACATTAGTACTTTATTCAGGTCATCCACTGGGTTTGTTTCCTTCCCATCTTGATGCTCCAAGGGTAGTTATTACTAATGGTATGGTTGTACCTAATTATTCAAAACCTGATGATTGGGAACGTTTTAATGCTTTAGGAGTGTCACAATATGGCCAAATGACAGCAGGGTCTTTTATGTATATTGGCCCACAAGGCATAGTACATGGTACTACTATAACAATACTTAATGCCGGTAGAATAATTAACCCAGGTTCTGATAATCTTGCAGGTAAATTATTCGTTTCTTCGGGACTTGGAGGTATGTCGGGAGCTCAAGCTAAAGCAGCTGTTATTGCTGGAGCAGTAGGCGTTATAGCTGAAATAAATCCACTAGCTATTAAAAAAAGATATGAACAAGGATGGTTAGATGAAATATATACGGACCTTGATAGTCTGATTGATAGAATTAAAATAGTACGCGAAGAAAAAAAAGCAATATCCCTTGGTTATCAGGGTAATGTAGTTGAATTGTTGGAAAAACTAGTAGAGAGTGATATTTTTGTAGATCTTGGCTCTGATCAAACTTCTTTACATAACCCATTTGCAGGTGGATATTATCCGGTAGGTTATAGTTATGAAGAGTCGAATCGTATGATGGTAGAAAATCCTGAAAAATTTGCAGAAGCAGTTAGAAAATCAATTCAACGACAGGTTAAAGCTATTAATGTGCTAACTAAAAAAGGAATGTATTTTTGGGATTACGGCAATGCTTTTTTATTAGAAGCAGGACGAGCAGGAGCTGATATATTTGATGAAAACGGTAAATATATTTATCCTTCTTATGTACAAAATATAATGGGGCCTATGTGTTTCGATTATGGTTTTGGTCCATTTAGATGGGTATGTACTTCTTCTGACCCCGAAGACCTTAAAACAACTGATAAAATTGCTACCGAAGTTTTGGGAAATTTATTGACAAACGCTCCTAGTGAAATAAGGCAACAACTTAAAGACAATATTAAATGGATAAAAGAAGCTGGGAAAAATAATTTAGTAGTAGGAAGTCAAGCTCGCATACTTTATGCCGATAGCGAAGGAAGAATACAAATAGCTCGAGCTTTTAACAAAGCTATTGCTGAAAATAAAATCAAAGCACCAATAGTTATAGGTAGAGACCACCATGATGTATCAGGTACAGATTCTCCTTATAGAGAGACTTCAAATATATATGATGGCTCTGCATATACAGCCGATATGTCTATACATAATGTTATAGGTGATGCTTTTAGGGGAGCTACTTGGGTTTCTATACATAATGGTGGTGGTGTAGGTTGGGGAGAAGCTATTAATGGAGGTTTTGGACTTGTTTTAGATGGAAGTCGTGATGCTGATAGACGTCTTGAAATGATGTTATTTTGGGACGTTAATAATGGAATTGCTCGAAGAAGCTGGGCAAGAAACAAAGAAGCTATTTTTACTATAAAAAGAGCAATGTTAGCAGAACCTAAATTGAAAATAACTTTGCCTAACATTGCTGATGATGAAATTATTAATGAAGCAGTTGAAAGTATATAAGTGTTTCTTTAAATAATAAATAATGGATAAATTTAACCTAATGGCTATATCTCCCATAGATGGGAGATATATTTCGGCGACAGAACCATTAAAAAATTATTTTTCAGAGTTTGCCTTAATTAAAGCAAGACTTGCTGTAGAAATAGAATATTTTATTGCTTTATCATATTTACAATTACCACATTTGCCACAAACAGGTAAAGATAATATTTTAAGAAAAATTTATAGTGAATTTGTATATAAAGATGCTTTAAGAATTAAAGAAATAGAAAATATAACAAATCATGATGTTAAAGCTATCGAATATTATTTAAAAGAAAAATTTGATATTATAGGGCTAAAAAAATATCGTGAATTTGTTCATTTTGGACTTACTTCACAAGACATAAACAATACCGCAATACCATTATTATTAAAAAAATGCATTGAAGAAATTATAATACCAACTTTTTATGAACTGATCAATAAAATTAATTATTTATCAATGCAATGGCGTAATATATCAATGCTTGCCAGAACTCATGGGCAACCTGCTACACCCACTACTATGGGTAAGGAAATGAAAATATTTGCTTATAGGCTTGAAAATCAATTAAATAAATTAAAAAATATTGATTATTCAGCTAAATTTGGAGGCGCTACAGGAAATTTTAATGCTCACATTATAGCTTATCCTAATGTTGATTGGGAAAAATTTGCTGATAATTTTATTTTTGAAACTTTTCAATTGAAACGTTTAAAATATACTACGCAAATTGATAATTATGATCATCTTGCTGAATTGTTTGATTGCCTAAGTAGATTAAATACTATTTTAATTAATTTTTCAAGAGACATATGGCTATATATTATGCAAGGTTATTTTAAACAATATAAATCTGATACAGAAATAGGCTCTTCTACTATGCCTCATAAGATAAATCCTATTGATTTTGAAAATGCTGAAGGGAACCTCTTATTAGCTAATAGTTTGTTTAAATTTATGTCACAAAAACTACCAATTTCACGCTTACAAAGAGATTTATCAGACTCTACTGTAATTAGAAATATAGGAGTGCCATTATCACATATTCTTATTGCACTATCATCTATTTCAAAAGGACTTTCGAAACTTATAATTGATGAAGATAAAATAGCCTTTGAACTTGAAAATCACTGGGAAGTAATAACAGAAGCTATACAAACAATATTAAGAAGAGAAGGATTTTCCGAACCTTATGAAAAACTTAACCACTTTATTAGAAAAAATAATCATATTACTAAAAAAGATATTCATAAGTTTATTGATGATCTTCAGTTACCAGACAATATAAAAACAGAATTAAAGAATATTTCTCCATCTAATTATATTGGAATAGCAAATAAAATATCATGAAAGTTAGTGGCTTTTCATTTATTCGAAATGCAATAAAATATGATTACCCTATTAAAGAAGCTATACTTTCAATATTGCCTATTTGTGATGAATTTGTTATTGCAGTGGGTAAGTCAGAAGATGAAACTTACAATTTAATCAAGAGCATAGATTCGGTTAAGTTGAAAATTATTGAAACAGTTTGGAATGATAATTTAAGACAAGGGGGAAAGGTATTAGCAGAAGAAACAAATAAAGCTTTAAAGGCTATTTCTTCTGATTCTGATTGGGCTTTTTATATACAGGGAGATGAAGTTGTGCATGAAAAATATTTGCCTGTAATTCAGCAAGCTATGATGCAGTGGAAGGATGATGCAAAAGTAGAAGGTTTATTATTGAATTATCTTCATTTTTATGGTTCTTATGATTATGTCGGAGATTCCAGAAGATGGTATCGTAAAGAAATAAGAATAATTAAGCCTCATCCTGATATACATTCATACAAAGATGCACAAGGTTTTAGAAAGCGAAATAAACTAATAAAAGTAAAACAAATAGATGCTTATATATATCATTATGGTTGGGTTAAACCTCCTGAATTACAGCAAGCTAAGCAAAAGTTTTTTCATAAATTGTGGCATGATGATAAATGGATAAAAAATAATATTCCTGATACCGATTATTTTGATTATTCTCAAATAGATTCTTTACAACATTTTAAAGGCACTCATCCAAAAGTAATGTTAAACAGAATTAATGAAAAAAATTGGTTTTTTAGTTTTGATCCTACTAATAGAAAAAATTTAAAAGGCCTTAATAAAATACTTTATTGGATTGAAAAGAAAATGAATTATAGAATAGGAGAATACAAAAATTATAAGTTATTATAAATCAGCAAGTTTATTTATTATAGCATATCGTATTATATCGGCAATATTATTACCTTTTATCTTTTTTATAATATTAGTTTTATGAACTTCAACTGTACGAGGGCTTATAAATAATTTTTCAGCTATATTAGAAGTTTTAAAGCCTTCACAATATAATTTTACTATTTCTATTTCTCTTTTTGATAATAATTCTTTGTTTTTATGGCTTGATATTGGGGATTTTTTATTTTGTAATTTATTTATTAAATGAGGAACAATAAGTTCTGCTATTTTACCTTTATAATAATATTCACCTTGACTAATTTTATCTAAAGCTTCTAAAAATTCAGCAATTGATACATCTTTTGAAATAAAACCTAAAATGCCTGTATCTATGGCTTCAAAAATAATTTTATGATTATAATTATTTGAAATCATTAATATTTTAGCTTCAGGCAGTTCATTTATAATTTTATTAGCTATATAAATACCATTATATATAGACATTTCATAATCAAGTATTATTATATCAATTTTTTGTTTAATGGCTTGTATAATCGCTTGCATCTCATTACTCACATTGTCTATTAGCTTAAATTTAGGATACTTTGATAAGATGACTCTGAGCCCAGCTTTCAATATATTATGGTTATTAATAATCAAAACTTTAAATACATTCACTGTATTTGTATTTAAGTTACTTTGTTCAAATATAAATAATATTGAAATAAGTTTGTTAGTAAAGTAAAAAAAAACTTAAAATTTTTAACAATATATCTTTTGTTAATTTTGTAATCAAAATATTATTTAAAGATGATTGATGAAAAAAGAATCTATCTAATTGGTGCAGGTAATATAGGCATAAATATGGGTATTGCTTTAAAGAGAGTTGGGTTTTCTTTTTCAGGAGTATTTAGCAGATCAGAAGATAAGGGTTTTATGGTGTCTAAAAAGCTTAGATGTAAGTACGTTAATAATTTATATGATATACCAGATAATACAAATATTATTATTTTTGCTTTGCCTGATAATGTTTTAATTGAAGTAGCAGGAAAATTTAAAGCCTCCAAACAAATAGTTATACATACAGCAGGGTCTGTAGATATTAGTATATTACTAAAAACTTCTAAAAATATCGGAGTTTTTTATCCACTTCAAACATTTTCTGCTAATAGAAAAATTTCATTTAAAGATGTTCCAGTAT
>DAOTOD010000053.1:0-7065 GCA_035451165.1 Bacteroidales bacterium | reverse complement strand
ATAAGCTATTACCAGAGCCTATAGCAGTTATGGTTTCTGTATATGTTCCTGCTTTATCAAAAGTTAACGTCCATGTTAATTGGAATGAATAACTTTGTCCACTTTGGATAGTTGTCCATGTTGTCCCATTAAAAGTATAAGTTGACATTGAACTACCACTTGTTGAAGTCCCTGTTGCAGAAGTAAGTTTCCAAGTTTGGCATAATCTTGCCTTACGGGTTTTTAATGATATAAAAGGATCATTTTCTCCTTTTTTGCAGCTTTGGAATGTAGGCATTATAAATGCTGCAGCCATTAATAATACTAATAATTTTTTCATTTTCATGTTTTTTAAGGTTAAAGTTAAAATTTAATTTTTTAATTAAACTATGCAAAAGTAATGATATTTTTATTAAAAAAAAATATTATGAATATTTTTTAATAAAATTTGCTATACATTAATTAATTTATTTTAGAATATTATAAATTTTTATACTAATTGAACGAAGATATGTTGTTTATGCCATAAAAAATAATATTAAAAAGAGTAACAAAAGTATTTTGTTAATAATGGTAATTTTAAAAACTATCTTTTTAAATTTTAAAACATAAAGTTATGAAAATAAAATTATTTTTCAATTACTTCTTTTATTTTGTTTGATTTTAACCTTAATTTATAATTTAAGATTTAAGTATATTTATAAGTTCCCTTTTTTGGGGTTAATTTTTTATGTTTATTTATTATTGTGAGTTAATTTAGATATAAATTATCTTATTAGTTAAGGTTTTTTCAGAGTTTATTTTTTAGAAGTGTATTTAGTGCGTTTATTAAATAATTTTACTGATAATAAAACAAACCTATAAGATAAATATATTATAATTGGCCAACTAATATACCACAATATAATTGCTAATTTTGAATCATACATAATATTTTAATATTTATGTTCTTCTTGTTCTATTTCACTTATACTTAAAGGCTTTTTATTTATAGCTTTCCAAGTATAATAAATATACCAAAAAACTAAAGGTAGTAATAGCGAAACATAAGACATAACTATAAGAGTATATTTACTAGCAGAGCTATTTTGCAGTGTCAATGAGCTTTGAATGTCAGCAGTTGAAGGATAAAAAGCTGTATTATTAAACCCTGCCATTATAAATAGGCTAAAAACTGTTAAAATTGTGCCTATTCCAGAAAACCAAATACTTTTTTTATTAAGTTTTGTAAAAAGGGTCATCCATATTCCTAATAAAATATTTACTACACCTAATAAAAAGAAGATGATAATATAAAAAGAATTTATCATATTTTTCAAGTACTTAGTTTTTTCTAAGAAAGCATTGCCATTGTTGTCAATAGAAACACCAGGCCTACTAAATAATAAAATTATAAAGCTTATAAAAAATAATAAAAACAAAACAGAATTAATTTTTACTTGATAAGCAGCCTTTTTTTCAATATTTTCGTTTGATACAGTATTAATAATATATTGAGCACCAAGTATTCTTGCTAAGAAAACAAGAGCTAATCCTAATGTTACATTATGAATATTTAAAATAGCTTCTAATCCGTGAAAAGGATTGAGCCATTCTACTTGTTTAAAATTACCTGTTAATTTAAATTGTGAACCTGTATAAAAAGTAGCTATCATAATGCCCAATAAAAAAACACCAATAGAGCCGTTTATAAATAAGAAGGTTTCATATACTTTAGATCCTAATAAATTAGAAGGTTTTTTACGGTATTCATAAGAAACGGCTTGAATTACAAAGCAAAACAATATTGCTATCCATAGCCAATAAGCTCCTCCGAAGCTTGTAGCATAAAATTTAGGAAAAGCTGCAAACATACTTCCAGCAAAAGTAACCAGAGTAGTAAAAGTAAACTCCCATTTTCGTCCTAAAGAATTAACTATAATTGTTTTTTCAGTTTCATTGTTACTTAAGGAATTCAATAAAGTTTGTCCACCTTGAACAAATAAAAGAAACGATAAAATAGCAACAATACACGAAATAATAATCCACCAATATTGTTGTAACTGTGAATATGATAAGTTTTCAAACATTATATGCTCCTTTCTGGTCCTTTTTTAATTTGAGTTATCATAATTTTAATTTCAACTATTAATAATATAGTAAAAAGTATTGCAAATAAAGAGAATGTAAGCACAACGTAAGAACTATTTAGTTTTGAAGGGGCAATAAAAGTAGGCATTAAATCTTGTACTATCCATGGTTGTCGGCCTACTTCCGATACAACCCAACCTAATTGAGAAGATAATATACCTAATGGGAACGACAACATTGCAAGCCACAAAAGCAATTTATTTTTACCATATTTGCCAATAAAAGTTATAATTAGTACTATTGTAAACAATAATATAAACCATATTCCTAAGGCTACCATAATGTGAAAACTATAAAATATTAATGCTATATTTTTAGGGATTATATCCTTAGGATGATTTAAATGGCCATATCCGAAATATTTATATTTATCATTAAATACCTTAAGTAAGGAGTCAGCCATTAAAGTATTGTTCTCTTTAATTGCTTTTTTATAAGCTGTTAAAGCTTCTATAGCTATTTTGCCTTCTTTTATTTTTTCAGAAGCTGGTATGATATCGGGTGCTTTTTCATTGCCTGATATTAAATCATTAATACCTGGCACAAAAGCATCTGCTTTTCTATAACTAAGTAAAGATAGTAATTTAGGTATTTCTATTTTAAAGATGAATTCTTTTTCATTATTATCAAGTTGTTTTTTAGGATTTAATATTCCAAAAGCTACAAGTCCTGCGTTCTTTTTACCATTATACAATCCTTCCATAACAGCTAATTTAGCAGGTTGCTTTTGAGCTATTTGATAAGCGGATCCATCGCCAGTAAACGCTAGAAATATTGACGAAATTAGCCCAAATGTAGCTGCTATTACAATACTTTTTTTAGCAAAAAGTTCTTCACGTTTTTTTAGTAATAACCAAGAGCTAACACACAATACAAACAATGAAGAGATAACATAACAAGAAAAAACAGTATGAAGGAATTTATTAACAGCAACAGGGGATAGTAAAACATCCCCAAAATTATACATTTCGCTTCGTGCGGTAATAGGATTAAATTTCATACCAATAGGATATTGCATCCAAGCATTAGCGACTAAGATCCACAAAGCAGAGAGACTAGCACCAAAAGCTACAAGCCAAGTTGATAGTAAATGAAACTTTTTACTTACTTTGTTCCATCCAAAAAACATAACAGCTATAAAAGTAGATTCAAGGAAGAAAGCCATTATACCTTCTATTGCTAAGGGGGCGCCGAATATATCACCGACAAACCATGAATAATTAGACCAATTAGTACCGAACTGAAATTCAAGTATAAGTCCAGTTGCTACACCTATAGCGAAATTGATTCCAAAAAGTTTTTGCCAAAATTTAGTAATATGTTTCCATTCTTGATCACCGGTTTTAACATATATGGTTTCCATAAAAGCTAACATAAATCCCAGTCCTAAGGTTAATGGCACAAAGAACCAATGATACATTGCTGTAAGAGCGAATTGTGCTCGTGACCAATCTACAAGTGATGCATCTATATTCATTTGTTAAATTAATTTTTAGATTATTTCTTAATTATTTGATCTAACACATAATTAGCTTTTTCTGTATCGTTATCAAATTTAGTTTTAAGGAAGTCTTTAAACAAAAATAATTTTAATACAAAAAACATAACAAACAATTTAACTATTATAATTACCCATAAAGTTTTACCGATAGACATATTTTTAAAACCATCTAAATAAAAGTAAAATACTTTTTTTAATATAAATATTACTTTTAACATTAATGTGTTTTATTTACAACAATTAAGTTTTTTTGCCAATCTTTTGGCTTTTTTATCGCCTAGTGAAGCGGCTTGTTTAATATCATAGCAAGCAAGTTTTTTACGTCCTATATTTAATTGTGCTATTCCTCTGTTAAACCAAGCATCTATAGCTTTGGGATCAAGTGCAATAACTTTAGAATAATCACTAATAGCTTTTTCATATTCTCCCATTAAGTCGTATATTAAACCTCTATTAAAGAAGGCATCTACAAAAGTAGTATCAAGTTGTACCACCATAGTATAATCATTAATAGCTTGAGCTCTTTTACCTATAATATCAAAATTATAAGCTCTTGCATAATAAGCTTTTACATTGACAGGGTCATTATTTAATAATTTAGTGTAGGCAAAAATAGCAGCTTCATATTCTCCCATTTGTTCATAAGTTTTGCCTATTTCAATATATATAGGGTAATAAGAAGGATAAAGTTGGGTGATTTTTTGAAAATCATTAATAGCATTTTCATATTGTTTTATTTCATAATATAAGTTCCCTCTTTTAAAATACCCAATAGGGGAGCTGTCATTGATCTGAATGAATTTATTAAGGTCGGCAAGGCTTTTTTTAAATTTACCAAGTAATTTATAATCTATAGCACGATTAAGGTAAGCTTCTTTAACATTATTATTTAAATTAATTATTTTACTATAGTCTTTTATAGCTAATTTAGTTTTTCCCATTTTGTCGTAAATAACGGCTCTGTTAAAATAAGCGTCGACATAATCGTTTTTTAATTTAATAGCTTTAGTATATTCTTTAATAGCTGCTAGCATATCTCCAGCTATATATTTTGAGAAGGCATTAAGAAAATATTGGTCGGCTGTTTGAGAATTTAAATTAACATTTGTTAAGTAAATTATTATTATTATAAGAAAAGATAATATTTGCTTATTAAACATATTTTAAGTTTTTAAGATATAAAGCAAATTTTAAAAAAATATTTATCATTTAAATTACCAACTTCCGCCGGCACCTCCACCACCGAAACTTCCGCCGCCAAATCCGCCAAATCCACTGCTACCTATCCCTCCTCCTTTACCAGAAAAGCTATTCCATGAGTTTTTATTTCTTCCCATTGAGCTTATTAATAGTAAAGTTATCCAAAAAGGAATTTTTTTACTACTTATTGTTGTAGGCATAGTAGTTTTTTTAATCAGTTTTATCAATAAAAATACTATTATTAAAGCTAAAAAAGGTATTAAAGCTATCCATGGGCTTTTCTGTGTATTTTTCATATATTGAGTTGCAGTAAATTCTTTTTTAGCAAGGGATATAAGTGTATTAGTAGCTTTATCAATTCCAGTGTAATATTGACCTTCTTTAAAATATGGCAAAATATCATTTTCAACTATTCTTTTAGCCACAGCGTCAGGTATTACAGCTTCTAAGCCATATCCTACTGCTATAAATACATGTCTTTCGCCTTGTTTACCCACAGGTTTAATTAAAATCACTATACCATTATCGAATCCTTTTTGTCCAACGCCCCATTCGTTTCCTATCATGGTAGCATATTCAGCTTTATCGTAGCCGTGTAAGTCTGCAACAATTACTACAGTTATTTGTACGGAGTTAGAATCATTAAAAGCAACTAATTTATTTTCAAGTGCTTCTACCTCTTGAGGTTTTAAGATACCAACATAATCATTAACTAGCTTATTTGACTTTGGTGGTATTACATTTTCTTGTGCATGTATAAAAAGCTTAATACATAAGAGAAAGGTAAAAAATAATAATACTTTTTGCTTATTAAATATTTTTTTAATTGTTGTTATAAGATATTTCATCACTTAATTCATTAATATCAGATTTTTTACGGGGGAAATGTATGCCGAGTTGCTTACCAATAATGGCAATTGCTTCACATAGCCCTTCAGCGAAATTCCCTTCGCGAAAATGATTAAGCATAAACTGCTTAATTCCTTCCCAGAAATCATTAGGTACTACAGCATTAATACCTACATCTCCTATAATTGCAAATTTTCTATTTTTGAGAGCTAAATATATTAATACTCCATTTCTTAATCTTGTTTTATCCATCCCTAAAGCATTAAAAACTTGTGTAGCTCTATCCATTACATCGCCTTTACATATGTTTTCTATATGAATTTTTATTTCACCAGAGCTTTCAAGTTCGGCATTCATTATTGCACGCCTTATATCTTCTTTTTGTTCGGGCGTGAAGTATTTATCAATAAGAGGAGGTGTCATAATTTAAAATTCTACTTTTGGTGGTTTTTCGGAGCCTTCAGTTGCTTTAAATGTTGGTTTTTCTTGAAATCCAAAAATTTTAGCAAACAGATTATTAGGGAAACGTTTAATATATATATTATAATTCATTGTAGTTTCAACAAATCGTTTACGTTCAAGTTGCAATACGATTTTCGGTTCCTTCAAGTTGAGCTTGCAATTCTAAAAAATTCTGATTAGCTTTTAGGTCAGGATAACGTTCAACTACAACCATTAAACGGCTTAGAGCAGAGCTTAGTTGGTCTTGAGCTTGTTGAAATTGTTGTAATGATTCTGCATCGAGTTTTTCAGGATTAATTTGTATAGAAGTAGCTTTGGATCGTGCTTCTATAACTGCTGTTAAAGTTGATTTTTCAAAATCAGCATAACCTTTAACAGTAGAGACTAAATTAGGGATAAGGTCAGCGCGTCTTTGATAAACATTTTCAACTTGAGCCCATTGAGCAACCACTTTTTGATCTCTCGAAATCATTCCATTATATATACCTGCTATTCCAGCTAAAAAAATAATAACAAATAATATAATTATTCCAATTATAAACCATTTAATCCACTTTTTCATATTAAGTTATTTTTTTAAATTTATGGCTAATATATAAAAAAATTAATAAATAAAAATTAGTTAATAATAAAATTAATGCTTCTTTTAATAAAATCTGTTAATTCTTGGCCTTTTAATAAGTTTTGAGACAATCTTGCCAAGTCAGTTAATTGTTTTATTAATTCCATCTGTTTATCTTCTTCATTATTTAATTGTAGTATTTTATCAAGTGCAGGATGGTTTGAATTAACAACTAAAGTATATTGTACAGGCAAGTTATCCATAGCATTAATACCCCTTAATGTAGCTGACATATCTTTCATTCTACGAGGATATTCAGGTAATGTTATAGTAAAAGGTCCTTCTTTATCTGTCATTGGTTCAAATTCAATATAATATTTAT
>DAOTOD010000052.1:0-7135 GCA_035451165.1 Bacteroidales bacterium | reverse complement strand
GCCCATAAAATATTTTATATCGTCAGCAGATTGTATAAGAGCAGCTTTATTATCACGTATAAGTTGATTACACCCTTTGGAATATAAGTCTGTTACTCTTCCAGGCAAAGCAAATACGTCTCGATTATACGAATTAGCTATATTTGCTGTAATTAAAGCTCCTCCTGTTAAACTTGCTTCAACAACTATTACAGCATCACTCATACCTGCTATAATTCTATTTCTTTGAGGAAAATTTTCTCGGTCTGGTTTAGTGTTAGATATAAATTCAGAAATTAAAGCTCCATTTTCTAACATTTTAGCAGCTAATGCCCTATTAGATTGCGGATAAATTATATCTAATCCATGAGCTAATATAGCTGCAGTAGGTATATTATTATCAATAGCTGCATTATGTGCACAAGTATCTATACCTAAAGCTAATCCACTAATTATTAGCAAATCTGAAAAATTTAATTGTTGGATTAATTCTTTGCAAAAATTTTTACCATAAACTGTAGCTTTTCTTGTACCTACAATACTTAAAACTTTTGTCGAATTTAAGTTTGCATTGCCTTTAACATACAATAATAACGGCCCGTCATCACAATGTTTCAATCGTTGAGGATATTTAGGGTCATTAAAAAGTAAAGGTTTAATATTATATTTATTAATAAATTCAATTTCTTTTTCTGCTTTTTTAATAATTTGATTAGATAAAGTGAGATTAGTGACTATAGCTTTATTTATTCCGGGGATCTTTAATAATGTAGTTTTCTTTTCTTTAAAGACTGCATAGGCACTCCCACATGCACTTACTAATTTTTTACCTCTGATATTACCTATATCATTAGATAATAAAAGACATATCGCATAAAAGATTTCGTCAGAAAACACAAATTAAACAGTTTTTTATAAATTTGTAGCAATATAAGGATTGATAAAATAAATGTTTGCATTTAACATATTAACATTTACTCTATCTTAGCAAATATGTATGTAATATTATTAACATTGCTTTATTGATGAGTAACATTAAAAAGAGAATACTTATATGTCCTTTAGACTGGGGATTGGGTCATGCTACTAGATGCATACCTATTATTAGAGCTTTAATTCAAAGAGGGTATGAAGTAATAATAGGAGCAGATAACCAACCATTAGCATTATTGAGAAAAGAATTTCCTGAATTAGAATGGATTAAATTTCCCGGCTACAATATAACTTATCCTTCAAACTCTTTTATGACAGGTGCAATGATTAAAATTTTACCAAAATTTATTAAGTACAAAATTAAGGAGCACAAATTATTAGCAGCTATTATTAAAGAAAAAAAAATAGATGCCGTAATATCTGACAATCGTTATGGGTTATGGAGTTACGAAATACCAACAGTTATTATTACCCATCAATTAAACATACTTTCTACTTCCGGATTTCGTTGGTCAGAACCAATAATTCATAAAATAATACGCAATGCCTTAAATAAATTTTCTGTGTGTTGGATTCCCGATGTAGGAGGACCTATAAATTTTTCGGGTAGACTCTCACATGAGCATCATTATCCTAATAATGCTAAACTAATAGGTGCTCTTTCTCGCTTTTGTTTTAACGAAATTGCAAATAATTATATTGAAAAAGAAGAAAAATATAAATTAATGGCTATTGTTTCTGGTCCAGAGCCTCAAAGAACTATTTTTGAAAATATAATTACTAAACAATTTGCAAAAAATGGAAGCAAAAGCTTAATAGTAAGAGGTTTACCTGAAGAAAATGAAACAAAAATTATCAAAAATAATATTACTTATGTAAATCATTTACCAACAAATTTAATGGCTTTCCATATTATAAATAGTGAAATAATAGTTTGTAGATCAGGATATTCAACTATAATGGACCTAGTAACATTGAAAAGAGATAAAAATGTTATTTTAATTCCTACACCTGGACAAACTGAACAAGAATACTTAGCAAAAAGAATGAAATCTTTGTGTTATTTTTACTCTATGCCACAACGTTATTTTGATCTTGATAGAGCAGTAGAATCTTTGCCTTTGTATCGTTGTGGTGAATTCCCTGAAAGTAAAGCTTTTTTTGAAGATGCTTTAAATAATTTTTTAAAAAAACTACATAAATAACTTTTAATTTAAATGTTATTAATAATAAAAGAAGTTATATTTAAATTTATAAAATTTAGCATTGTAGGTTTTAGTGGCTTATTAATAGATTTCGGCTTTACTGCTTTATGCAAAGAGGTTTTTAAAATCAAGAAATACATATCAAATGCTATAGGATTTACTATAGCAGCAACTTCTAATTATATTTTAAACAGAATTTGGACATTTAACAGTCAAAATACTAAAGTGTTGATAGAATTCACAGAATTTTTTATTATATCAATTATAGGCTTAAGTATTAATACTTTTATAATTTGGTTATTAATAAATAAATTACATGCTAATTTTTATTTATCTAAAGCAGTAGCTACGATAATAGTAGTTTTATGGAATTTTTTAGCCAACTTGTTTGTAACATTTGCTAACTAAATTATTGCTTTAGCAATTATTAGCTAATTAGTTTTTTCATTATAATTTAATAATCTTTTCAAACATATTAACTTTAAAAGTATTGTTATAGGTAGATACTACTTTAGTGCTCGTAATAATCTTTTTCCATTTTATACATAAACTTCGAATAAATTTTGCTAACGTAAGAAAACATCGGTATATAAAGTTTTTTATGTAGTACTTTCTCAAAAAGATAACTTGTTGAATTACTTTGATTATTGAAGATAATGCATGACGTTAAAATATAGGATAATGGAGTAAAAATATTTATCACAAGTAATGTATATGTTTAGAAAATTAGATTTGGAGGAACTAATGGTAGTACCTCATTCTTGTTTAGTTAGATTAAAACTTATTATATTATATTTACCTAAGGTTCCATACATTTGTTCCATTTTATAGCTTGGGTGTGATAATCTATAAATTTTTGTTTGCCGCCATAATAATTTAACACTTCCTCACAAGGTAAGTTATCATTATTTTGTTTAAGAAAAGGTTGAAAAGAGGACCATTGATATATGCCAGGATCTTCAGTAATATTATGATATACAGGATTTAAATGAATACCTACAAGTATTTCTTTCATTTGTTCATTATCTTTAATAGGTGTAATGTAAGGCAAGGCACTTAATAATTTCCCTTTTTTCTTTTCTTGCGTGTTAACAAATTGATTATAATTACGAATAAAACGTCGTAGATAATAAGTGAGTAATTGACCAATATTAGGGAAACCATTTTTTTGATACAATTGAGATTTTACTTTAATTAATAAATGGTAATGATCGGGCAGTAAGCAATAACCTATAATTTTAGCGTATGGATTTATTATTTTGTTCAAAGCATTGAAGAAAATATTTTTATATTCTTCGGTAGGAAATAAATTTCGACCATTTTCTACTTTGTGATAAATATGAAAATACTTATCAGGCATAAAAGGGGTTTTTATTCTACTCATAATATGTAAATTTTTTATCTTAAAATTAATTTTATGAATGTTAGTGTTTAAGGATAATTGAGTAATTTAGCGTTTTCAATTCTTATAGACATCTTTTTATTTAGTAAATAATGAAACTATATTCATTGTTAAACGTAGCAAAAAAATTTAATTACTATATACAATGCATAAAGATGTTGTTTTTATAGATTTAGGAAGCATAAGTTATAAAGAAGCTTGGGATTATCAGGAACAACTATTTAATGAAATAATAAATTCTAAATTGTCAAATGATAATGAGAAAACTGCCCCTGATTATCTGATTTTTTGTGAACATTTTCATGTTTTTACATTAGGTAAAAATGGTTCAGAAAGAAATTTACTTGTTAATCAAATGTTTCTGAAAAATAAACAAGTAGAATTTGTAAAAACAAATCGTGGAGGAGATATTACTTATCATGGACCTGGCCAAATAGTTGGTTATCCTATTTTAAATCTTGAGAAATATGTTAAAGGAGTAAAGCAATATATTTACCTTATTGAAGAATCTATTATTGATTGTTTGAAATTATATAATATAAAAGGAGAAAGATTAGAAGGAGCAACAGGAGTATGGTTAGATGTACAAAATAAAAATTTAACTAGAAAAATTTGTGCAATAGGCGTGAGAACAAGTCATTGGGTATCAATGCATGGGTTTGCTTTTAATGTAAATACAGATTTAGAATATTTTAATATGATTAATCCTTGTGGTTTTGTAGATAAAAAAGTTACTTCTCTTGAAAAAGAATTAGGAGAAAAACTAAATATTGAAGATGTTAAAATAAATCTATTAAATTCTATAGCTAATAATTTTAAAATGAATATTATTTATAATAAGTGAAATTTATTTTGTACTTTTTAATTATAAAATAAGATTTTATGGTAAATGATTTTGATAAAATAATTGATGAAATAAGCCTTAAAGGAAATGAAATACTTATTAATTTGGCAGCAACAGGGTATGTGATTATGCCTTCAGTAACTAATTTAAAAATAATGGTTCATACTTTAAGGGAGATATTTTTCCCAGGATATTTTGACCCATGCCCTTTAAATCATAAAACTTTTAAATATTATGTGGGTTCAAAAGTTAATATTATACATAATTTGCTTTCAGAAGAAATAAAAAAAGTATTTAAAGTTGCTAATAATTTTAATAATAAAAAAAATACATTTGACAAAGATTATTCGCAAGAATTATCATATGAATTTATAAAAGTTATACCTAAAATAAGAGATTTATTAATGACAGATGTTGAAGCAATATTTTATGGTGATCCTGCCTCTAAAGATAATAGTGAAATAATATATTGTTATCCAGGCATTAAAGCAATAACTAACTATAGAATAGCTCATGAATTAACTCTTTTAGATATACCATTGATACCAAGAATAATAACAGAAATGGCACATTCAGAAACAGGTATTGATATTCATCCTATGGCAAAAATAGGAGATCATTTTGCAATAGATCATGGTACAGGCATAGTAATAGGAGAAACTTGTATAATAGGAAGCAATGTTAAAATATATCAGGGTGTTACTTTGGGAGCAAAAAGTTTTCCTGTTGACGAAAAAGGCCATCCTACTAAAGGAATACCTCGTCATCCTATAGTTGAAGATAATGTTATTATTTATTCAGGTGCTACTATTTTAGGAAGAATAACTATTGGTAAAAACTCGATAATAGGAGGTAATGTTTGGTTAACCGAAAGTATACCTGCTAATTCTAAAATTGTTCTTATGAGTAAGAAGTTATAGCTTCATATGAAAAAATATATTTTAAAATCGATATCAAGTTGCATATTGAAGTTACTAGGCTGGAAAATTTATGGAGAAATAAATCATTCCATTACAAAAGGAGTTATGATAGTTGCTCCACATACTAGTTATATGGATTTTATAATAGGCAAGTTAGCCTTAAACGCCTTAAATGTTAAGGCTTATTTTTTAATTAAAAAGGAATTTTTCTTTTTCCCAATAGGTTGTTTAATTAAGGCTTTAGGCGGAATACCAGTTGATCGTGATAAAAGTACAAATGTTGTGTTGAAAGTAAGTAAATTATTTGAAAAGAATCAAAAATTAATTATTGTAATTACTCCGGAAGGCACTAGAAAATTAACTCATAACTGGAAAAAAGGTTTTTACTATATTGCTTTAAATGCAAAAGTACCTATAATACCAGGTTATCTTGATTATAAGGAAAAAACAGCTGGTATAGGTGAAGTGCTTATACCTAGCGGTAATTTTAATGAAGATTTTAAAATATTAGAAAAATTTTATAAAGGCCGACATGCACGTTTCCCCGAAAATTATAATCTTAGTTAAAGTTTAATTCTTTAATAATTAAAATTACTAATTTATCATTAGTATTATTAATCCATTCTCTTTCATCTTTATGACTTAAAGTAAAAAAATCACCATGTTTAACCTTAAAAAGTTTGTCATTAATTCTAATATTACCATTGCCTTCTAAAATATGAAAAAATATAGTAGAGAGGTTAGTATGTTTTTTTATACTTTCACCAGGTGCCAGTGTTAATATAATGACTTCGGTTGACTTATTTTGGTATATTTGTTTAGCCTCAAAATTTGTTGATATATTTTTAATATCTTTTATATTTTTAATTTCCATCTTAATTATTAATTTATTTTATCATAATTAGCAACATTTTAAATTTTTCATTAGCATTAATTGCGTGAGAAATATTAGCAGGCATAATAATAGCTTGACCTTCAGACAAATTAAATGTTTGTTTATTTATAATTATTTGAGCATTACCTTCTAATATTTGAACAAAAGCATCGAACGGAGCTTTATGTTCACTTAATTTTTGATTAGCATCAAAAGCAAATAAAGTAATATTGTTGTCGTTAGAATTATTATATATGATTTTGCTAACAACTGCTCCTGTAGAATAATTAATTTCTTTTCGTAATACAAAAGTATTATAAATTTGATTTTGCATAATTTTATAATTTTTATTAAAAGAGGCTAAAAGATAAAAACTATAAGTTTAGCCTCTTTTCTATTATTAATGATTTTTATTAATTTAAAAATAATTTTATATCTTCATCAACACTTCCTATAGGCGCAATTCCAAAATTGTCAACCAAAACTTTGGCAACGTTAGGAGATAAAAAGCCTGGTAAAGTTGGGCCTAAGTGAATATTTTTTATACCCAGATAAAGAAGAGCAAGCAATACAATAACTGCTTTTTGTTCATACCATGCTATGTTATAAGCAATAGGCAATTCGTTGATATCGTTTAGTTTAAAAATTTCTTTTAGTTTAAGGGCAATAAATGCTAAAGAATAAGAGTCATTACATTGCCCAGCATCGAGAACTCTAGGGATCCCATTAATATCGCCCAAAGGTAATTTATTATAGCGATACTTGGCACACCCAGCTGTAAGTATTATAGTGTCTTTAGGTAAAGCTTCAGCGAATTGAGTGTAATATTCACGACTTTTCATTCGCCCATCACAACCAGCCATTACAAAAAACTTTCGTATAGCACCCGATTTAACAGCTTCTATAATTTTATCAGCAAGGGCTAAGACTTGACTATGAGCAAAACCACCTATAATTTCTCCTTTTTCTATTTCTATA
>DAOTOD010000051.1:0-7163 GCA_035451165.1 Bacteroidales bacterium | reverse complement strand
CAATCGTAAATTCGAGAGGTACTGCTTTACCATAAAATTTTTCATAATAAAGATATAATATGCTATCTGATAAAACATATTTTTTATATTATTGATCAGAAGGTAGTTCTATTTCTTTTTTCCATTGATGTTCAAAATTAGTATTATAAAATTCTGCATACCATTTATTATAATTTTTATTTTTTATTTTTTGGCCTTTATATAAAAGCAAAACTCCATTATAACTCAATGGTATTATATAATAATTACTAGATAATTCTGTACTTATTTCAATACGTAAAGGCTTATCATTTTGAGCATAAAGAAACTGACCCAATAAAAAAATAATTAAAATGTAAAAATTTTGCTTGCGCAACATATTTAATAAACAATTATTAACAAAAATATAGTATATTTTTTTGATTGAATAAGCTAAAAACAAACCATCAACTCTCACATAAAGATCTCATTATTTTTATAAAAAATAGAATTTTCTTTTTGTGAGGCAAGTTTAAAAAAAACTTAAAAAATATTCTGTTTTTTTATTTTATTATTACTTTCTGTATTGATACTTTCTGATTATTTATATCATAAAAATATATAAGATACAAGCCACTATTAAAAGCAGAAACATCAACAGAAAGTTGTGTATTAATATTTTTATAAGATTTTACTTTACTACCATTAATATTATAAATATCTATATTTAGATTAGCATTAATAGAAGGAATAATATTTAAAATATCGTTAGCAGGATTAGGATAAATCATTATTTCACCATCTTTTTGTATCAAAGGAATAATAATTCTTGTAGTATCAATATAAAATCTTTTCACTCCTGTAACATATATTTCATCAATATTTGAAGCTCCTGTAGAAGCTACTGTACCCCCTCCCGCAGATGTCGTTGAAGTTACTACCCAACGAAGTTTAACATTAGGATTTCCCCAGCAATATTGAGGTAAATCAATATTTGTAAGTACACCTGATGTCCAGTTATTTTTAACTAAAATAGTTGAATTAGGTACATCTACCCAAGTACCTGCATTAGCATCATAATATTGTAATTGAAAATCTTGAGGACCTCCATCGCTTGACCTTTGTTTAGAAGATATTTTTAAAGAATCATATACATAAGAATTTCCATCATTAGGATCTACTGGGACATATGAAGCAAAATCGATTCCCCAAAATTTTATTCCAGTGCCATTATTCCAATTTATAGTAGATATAGAAGGCGCTGGAGAGCCTTGACTAGTAGGGAAAGTAGGCGTTCCACTATAAGTAAGTTCTCTTTTAATTTCTTGTGTTAAATTAATAGGAATTCCGACATCAGCAATTAGGTCCATATCTGAAAAATTCCACCCAACAATACATTCTTTAATCTGGCACATAACAGTAAATACTTGTGTCCCCGTCATAATATTGCCTGCTAAATCTTGAATTCCGTAAATATATAAACTATCATTTAAACCCGATGGCAAAGCTGGTAACAAATTCAATGAAACTACATCATTGAATACATTAATTAAAACATTAGATACAGATGCATTACCACTACCAAATATATAATTTGCAGGATTCGTAGCTATATTAGTGTCTACTGGTTCCGAAAATTTTATTTGAATTTCATCACAATCTATAACAGTTACTGAAACAACATAAGGAGATATAGTGTCCTGATTACAAATTAATTGAAAAGCCTGAGCACTATCCATAGAATTACTTGCTAAATCATTAATTCCTGAAATATATATACTATCAACTACACCTGGGGATAATCCTACTCCTAAAGATATAGCAACTATATTATTAAAAACATTAATATCATATATAGATATAGTACCACTTAAAAAGGTATAATTATTAAAATCCATTGCACTAGATACCTCAACAGGTTCAGAAAAAGTTATTACAATGCTATCACAATTTATTGTAGTAATAGAACTAACATAAGGTGCTATAGTATCTATCACTAAAGGATTTCCAACAATTAAAATATTATCAATTCTTGATGTACCTGAAGAGCCAACAGTTCCTCCCCCCACACTAGTATTAGAAGTCATAATCCATCTAAGCCTCACAGAAGGTTGATCCCAGCATACATTAGGTAAAGGTATTAACTGTAAAACACCTGTAGTCCAATTATCGGCTGTAGTAATATTAGCATTAGGGACTATATACCAATTAATATTATCCAGGCTATATTCTACTCGAAAATCACGAGGGCCGGTGCTTGACGATCTTTGTTTAGAAGAGATTAAAACATTATCAAAGCCCTGTGTAGAAAATTCAATTTGCCAACATTTGAGATTAGCACCTGCATCCCATCCTGTTGTATATATACAACTATCAGGCGAACCAGCAAAGCCAACACCATATTGATAACTACCTAAAAAAGTATTCTCTCTCGTTATAATTTTAGTTAAATTAGCAGGTATTCCGAAAGTAGCCTGTTGACTTTTAGTATGGAATTCCCAGCCAACAATAGTATCTTGCGACTTAGCATAATTAAAAAATAAAATAATTAAAAGAAAATGCAAAATAAATGTAACCTTTTTAACCATATTATTAATAATATTTTTGATTATTATACAAAATTATAAAATAATAATACAAAAATCAATATAACCAAAAAATATTCAATAAAATAAAAAAGAGACTACCTTTTAAAATAATAGACGGCAGTCTCTTTATAATCATTATTTATTGATTCAAACAATCAATGAGCTTTATTTTTTATCATCTTTTATTTCTTCAAAATCTACGTCAGTAACTTCGGCATCTCCTTGTGCACTTGAGGTTCCTTGAGTATTATGTTGTTCAGCATTTGTAGAGCTTTGCTGAGTATTAGCAGCTTTATACATTTCTTCACTAGCTAGTTGCCATGCGCTATTAAGCTCAGCAACAGCTTTATCAATATTAGGTAAGTCTTTATTTTTATATGCTTCTTTAAGATCAGCAAGAGCTTTTTCTATATTTTGCTTTTTATCAACAGATATTTTATCACCAAATTCTTTAAGTTGTTTTTCTGTTTGGAATATTAGAGCATCTGCATTATTAAGTTTATCAATTTTTTCCTTTTCTTGTTTATCACGTTCAGCATTAAGTTCGGCTTCACGTTTCATTCTTTTAATTTCCTCATCTGTAAGTCCAGAAGAAGCTTCTATTCTTATTTGTTGAGTTTTCCCTGTAGCTTTATCTTTAGCAGATACATTTAATATCCCATTAGCATCTATATCAAAAGTAACTTCAATTTGAGGAATACCACGAGGAGCCGGAGGAATTCCATCCAGGTGAAAACGACCTATACTTTTATTATCTTTAGCTAAAGGACGTTCTCCTTGCAGCACGTGTATTTCTACACTTGTTTGATTATCAGCAGCAGTACTAAATATTTCAGATTTTCTAGTAGGTATAGTAGTATTAGCTTCTATGAGTTTAGTCATTACTCCACCTAAAGTTTCAATACCTAAGGATAAAGGGGTAACATCGAGCAATAAAACATCTTTAACTTCACCAGTAAGCACTCCACCTTGTATAGCAGCTCCCACAGCTACGACTTCATCAGGGTTTACTCCTTTAGAAGGAGTTTTCTGGAAGAAATTTTCTACTAATTTTTGTATATAAGGTATACGCGTTGAACCCCCAACAAGTATTACTTCGTCTATATCAGAAGGTTTGAGATTAGCATCAGCTAGTGCTTTACGACAAGGTTCAATAGTAGACTGAGCGAGCTTATCTATTAATTGTTCAAATTTAGCTCTAGTAAGGGTCTTAACCAAATGCTTAGGTATTCCATTAACTGGCATAATATAAGGAAGATTTATTTCAGTAGTTGTAGAGCTTGAAAGTTCAATTTTAGCTTTTTCAGCTGCTTCTTTAAGTCTTTGAAGAGCCATTGGGTCTTTTCTTAAATCTACTCCTTCTTCCTTCAAAAATTCTTCAGCAAGCCAATCTATAATTAGTTGGTCAAAATCATCTCCTCCGAGGTGAGTATTACCATTAGTAGATTTAACTTCGAATACTCCATCACCTAGTTCAAGTATAGAAATATCAAAAGTTCCACCACCGAGGTCATAAACAGCTACTTTAATATCCTTATGTTTTTTATCAAGTCCATATGCTAAAGCTGCGGCTGTAGGTTCATTTATAATACGACGAACTTTTAAACCTGCTATTTCACCAGCTTCTTTAGTTGCTTGGCGTTGAGAGTCGCTAAAATAAGCAGGTACAGTAATAACTGCTTCTGTAACTTCCTGTCCAAGATAATCTTCAGCTGTTTTTTTCATTTTTTGAAGTATCATAGCTGATATTTCTTGGGGCGTATATTGCCTATCTTCTATTTGTACACGCGGAGTATTATTTTCACCTTTTACAACTTTATATGGGACTCTTTCTACTTCTTTTAAAACTCTATCGTAAGTTTCTCCCATAAATCTTTTTATGGAAAAAATAGTTTTTTTAGGATTAGTAATGGCTTGTCGTTTAGCGGGGTCACCTACTTTTCGTTCCCCATTATCTGTAAAAGCAACTATAGAAGGAGTTGTCCTTCTACCTTCACTGTTAGGAATAACAACAGGCTCATTGCCTTCCATAACAGCCACACATGAATTAGTGGTCCCTAAATCAATTCCTATAATTTTTCCCATTGTTCAATTTTTTTTCTTTAATTATTAATAAAAATGTTTGTTATTCTTTTGTCAACCTTTATGCCAAGCAATATTTATTATATTTTTTTGCAATAATGACACAAAAAAATAAAAACATTAAAGATATTATGTCACGCTATGACAAAAAGTCATATTTTGTTTGTCTAAAAACCTAAATTATAGGTAAATCTACCATTTTTAAGAGAATCTGAGGAACGAGCTGTTAAATTTAGTAATATTGGATTGTCTTTAGTATTATCATAACGACAAGAAAAAAGCCCTATTCCATTAGTAATATTAGTATATTGTGGTTTTTCCTGAACAATAGTACTTGGAGGTTTACTAAGTTCCATATACGTGTTAAAATCTTCTCCTGCTGCAGCAAAAATAAATTCCACTTTACCTTCTATTCTTTTAATATTAGGATCAGGTAATAATTTATGAGCCAGGTTTTCAAAAAATCCTTCTCCATTATATTCAATAGATAATTCTTCACCACCATTAACTGTTGCAGAAACTTTAGAGCCTATAATCCAATCAACATATTTTTGAGTGCTTACATTTGTATTAATATTAGTCTCAATATAATGGAATCTAACTATTACCTGATATAATTTTGCATTTTCAGCCGAAATCCATTTAACTTCAATAGGATTAACGGAGGCAAAATTTATTTGTTGTATAGGATTAGGTTTTTCAATAGTAAAGGGTTTTATTAATTTCGTTTGAGCGCTTACAATTTTCCCTGTATTTTTATTAGTAATAACTAACTTATATGAGCTTAAAGTATTTAAAACAGCATTTGTTTTATATAAAATTTGGTCAGGATAATAAAAATCACCAGGTTTTTTATTATGTATAATAGTAGTATCGAGAAAAAAAGTATTTACAATCATTCCATTACGCCATTCTTCCAGTTTAACTTCCAAACTATTATAATAATTACATGAATCAGGATTTTGAGCCATTATTAAAGCATCATCATCACCTAAAAAAGCTTTATTAATTTTTATGTACTGTATAGAATCATTTTGATTTAGCAAACCATAAACAACAGTGATATCCTTCCATTCACCAGTAATATCAAAATCAGTACTACAAGAGGATAATATTATTAAAAATAATAAATATATGTATATTTGTATTATCTTACAATATTTCATAATTGATAATCTAAATTACTTAATTACTTGTCAAATTTACAATAAAAGGTTAAATACAATAACATTTTTTGTAAATTCGCAAAATAAAATTTTAGCCTGATAACATTTTAATTTTTATGTTAATAAAACATTATAAGATACTTTTAACAATTTTAGTCTTTTTATCAGGCAATTTTTTGATACGGTCTCAAACTACAAAAATAATTGGGAAAGTAGAAGACGCTGAAACAAAAGAGCCGTTACCTTTTGTTAATGTTTACTTTAACAAAACTACCATAGGGACAATGACCGATTTTAAAGGAACTTTTTCTATAGAAACAAAAAAAGCTGTTGATTCCTTAACTGCTTCTTGTGTTGGTTATGAGCCATTAACATTACCTATAATTCAAGGTAAGTTTCAAGAAATAATTTTTCAACTACAAGCCAACAGAATTACATTAAAAGAAGTAGTTGTCGTCCCTACTGAAAACCCAGCCGAGGTAATTTTAAAAAAAATAATTAAAAACAAAGCTATTAACAATTATGAAAATATAGATGCTTATCAATATGAAGCATATACTAAAATACAAATAAATGCTAATAATATTTCTGAAAAAATTATAAAAAATCCTATTCTAAAACCTTTTAATTTCGTTTTTGAAAATTTAGATACCTCTACTATAAATGGCAAATCATATTTACCTATATTCCTTTCTGAGGCAATTTCTGACTATTTTTATATAAAATCTCTACATAAAGAAAAAGAAATCATAAAAGCAGTTAAAGTTTCAGGTGTAGAAAATAAAAGTGTTTCGCAGCTTTTAGGTAATATGTATCAAAAAATTAACATATATGATAACTATATTGTGATTTTTGAAAAAAATTTTGTAAGCCCTATAGCTAATTTTGGTTTAAATTTCTATAAATATTATTTAGTAGATTCTGCATATATAGACAACTTATGGTGTTATAAAATTATGTTCAAGCCTAAACGAAAACAAGAATTAACTTTTACAGGTAATTTTTGGGTTAATGACACTTCTTTTGCTATAAAACAAATTGAATTACGAATGGTAAATGATGCTAATATTAATTTTATTAATGATATGTATATTAGCCAAGAATTTACTAAAATCAATAATTACTACATAACTAAAAAAGATAAATTTATAGTTGATTTTAATGTTATAGAAAATACAAAAAAAACAATAGGTTTTTTTGGGCAAAAAATTACTTCATATGATAAATTCGTATTTAATAAAATTCTTGATGAAGAATTTTATTCTACTCCTACTGATATAGATATAAACCATTCTTCATACGATAAAAATGATGATTATTGGGAACAAGCTAGGCACGATAGCCTTACTAAGAATGAAAAATTTATATA
>DAOTOD010000050.1:0-7181 GCA_035451165.1 Bacteroidales bacterium | reverse complement strand
ACGTGTTACTATACCTGCTCTAGAATGAGCTAAACGTGTAGTTATTCTTAATAGAACAGGTATTTTATATTTTTCTGATAACTCAAACCCTTCAAATACCATATCATAAGCTTCCTGTTGGTTAGAAGGTTCTAATATAGGCAATAAAGCAAATTTACCATAAAAGCGTGAATCTTGTTCATTTTGACTAGAATGCATAGAGGGATCATCAGCTGCTACAACAATAAGTCCACCATTAGCTCCTGTAAAAGCAGAATTTATAAATGGATCGACAGCTACATTGAGCCCAACATGTTTCATACAGCAAATAGCACGTTTACCAGCATACGACATTCCAATTGCAGCTTCAAGAGCTGTTTTTTCATTGGCTGCCCATTTTCTAAACACATTATTTTGGGCAGCTACAGGCGATTGCTGTATGTATTCCATTATTTCAGTTGATGGAGTACCAGGATAAGCATAGGCTCCACTTATACCTGCATCTATTGCAGCTTGTGCAATAGCTTCATCTCCTAATAAAAGTAATTTGCGCATATAATTTTAATTATTTTTTTTATACTTATTCCTACAAAACTAAATAAATTTGATAAAAATTAAATAATAATTTTTCTTTAATATGTATTTTTTGTTAAAAATTGTTTTGTTAATTTGATATTAATAACATTATTTAATTATATTAGTAAAAATTGAAATTTTCAATATGAAAAAATAAATTACTTTTACAAGTTTAATTAATTTAATAAAAATGCAAAGTATTTCTCCACAATTAGCTAATGAATTAAATAAGAAATATAGTAATAAAGATACTTTAACTATAATTAAAGAGATTGCTATAGAATTTAAAGGTAAAATTGTTTTTTCAACTAGTTTTAGTGTCGAAGATCAAGTTATTACTGATATGATTGCTAATGTAGATAAAAGTATAATAATATTTACAATAGATACTGGAAGACTTTTTCAAGAAACTTATAACATTATGGAAACTACTATGGATAAATATGGTATAGAAATAAAAACTTTTTTCCCTGATTATAAGTTAGTTGAGAATATGGTTAATGAAAAAGGTATTAATCTTTTTTATTATTCTGTTGATAATAGAAAATTATGTTGTAATGTAAGAAAGAAAGAACCATTGAAAAGAGCACTGGCAGGGATGCATATTTGGTTTACAGGCTTACGTAAGGAACAGTCGATTACAAGACATAATATTAATGTTATTGAATGGGAAGACAGGTATAAATTAATTAAAGTAAATCCTCTAGCTGATTGGAGAGAAACAGAAGTTTGGTCGTATATTAAGGATAAAAATGTGCCTTTCAATTCTTTGTATAGAAAAGGTTATAGAAGCATAGGCTGTTCACCGTGCACAAGAGCGACATATCCGGGTGAAGATATTCGTGCAGGGCGTTGGTGGTGGGAAGCCGCTGACAACAAAGAGTGTGGCTTACATATAAATGACTAAATTATATTAAAAATTTGATTTTAATCCTTTTACATATTTTTCTTTAGTATCCTTAGGTATTATAGTGGATCTACGAAAAGCAGAATCATCATCGCTGAATAATTTTCTATATGTTATATATCTTTTAGCAAAAGTAGCTCCTACTGATTCGTGTAATGCTCTCATTTTAGGATTAAAATCGCCTACCCACGATAATTCTATTTCTTTATACCATGGCCTTTTATTCATAACTTGTTGTAAATGCCAAAATATAGCTGATTCAATTCCAGCTCTTTGAAATTTAGGGACTACACCCATTATAGTTATTCTAGCTCGTGTTATAGTTTTAAGTTTTTTTAAAACTAAAAACTTTATTTTATTCCATAAATGTAGTTTGCCGTTAAGATGTTTTAATATTTGATTAATATCGGGAAACATAACAAGAAAAGCAATAGGTTCTCCTTTGTAGTAAGCAAACCATGTAAACTCTTCTTCAAAAATTAGTTTTGCTTCGTTAAGTGATTTTCTTAAAACTTCTGGATTAATAGGAGTAAAGTTTTCATGAAATTGCCATGCTTCGTCATAAACTTTTTTAAAATCTTGAATATATTTTTCTGTGTTTTTGAAAGAAAAATGTTCAAAAGTATATTCTGGCTTATTTTTAACTCTTTCTGCTATTTTCCAGAACCTTTCAGGAAATGGTTTTGTTAAATCTAAATGATTTGATACTTGCTCAAAATAAAATTTAAACCCATATTTTTCAAAGAAATCCTTATAATAAGGATGATTATAGTTCATTCCATAGCCAGGATGCATAAAACCTTCTACTAACAATCCCCAAAAATTATCATTTTCACCGAAATTAATAGGCCCATCCATAGCTTGCATCCCTCTTTCTGATAACCATTCTCTAGCTTTGTCAAAAAGTATGAAGGCAGCTCTCATATCGTTTATACATTCAAAAAATCCCATTCCTCCCGTAGGTGGGTTGAAATTATATGCTTTTTTTTCATTAATAAAAGCAGCTACTCTACCTATAGGTTTATCTTGGTCATTATATAAAACCCATCTTGTGGCTTGCCCGTGCGAAAAAAATACATTTTGCTTAGGATCAAAGACTGCTTCAAGAGTTCTATCTAAAGGGCAAACCCAATAAGGGTCGTTTTTATAAATCATCTTTGCAACATTTATAAAATCTTTTCTAGTTTTTTTATTATTAACTTCTTTTATTTCCATTATTTTTGTTTATTATTGGTACGCAAAGATAATTTATTTGAATACAATTTTATAATTTAATTATAGATAAATTTTTACAGTATTATAATTATTACTGACTAATTTTGTACTTAATTATATAATATTTTTACTTTTTATAATATTTGATGTAATGAAAAAGCTATATACACTTATTTTGAAATCATATATAGGCCCATTAATATTTACTTTTTTTATTGCTCTTTTTGTATTATTGATGCAGTTTTTATGGAAATATGTAGATGATTTAGTAGGCAAAGGGCTAGAATGGTATATTATAGCAGAATTATTATTTTATGCCTCGGCTACTTTTGTCCCTATGGCTTTACCATTAGCTATTTTACTATCTTCTATAATGACCTTTGGTAATTTGGGAGAGAATTATGAACTGGTAGCAGTAAAATCGGCAGGTATTTCTTTGAGAAAAATTATGATGCCTTTAATTATAATGTCAATCATAATAAGTATTGCTACTTTTTACTTTTCAAATAATATATTACCCGTCGCTAACCTTAAAATGGCAACTTTGCTTTTCGATGTTAGGGAACAAAAACCAGCTTTAAATATAACAGAAGGGATTTTTTATAAAGATATTGATGGTTTTGTTATTAAAATAGGAGATAAAGGTAAAGATGGCAAAACTATACGTAATGTCTTGATATATGATCATACTAATATGGCTGGTAATAATAACCTTACTATTGCCGAAAGTGGAACTATGGAAGTTACTCCTGATAAAAGATATTTATTGTTTACCTTGAATAATGGTTGTAATTATGTTGAAAAAACAAATAATCCTTCACATTCTTATACTCGTCCTTTTCAAAGAACTCGTTTTAAATTAGAGCAAAGACGATTTGATTTATCAGCATTTGCTTTAAAGCGGACTAATGAAGAATTTTTTAAAGATAATTATAAAATGATGAATTTATGGCAATTGAAAGCTGACCAAGATACTTTACGTGCAGAACTTAAACGCGATTTAAAAATATATAGGAACTATACTTTTAATAGCTTTAAGTTTGTATTGGCTTATAACTCGGATTCTTTAAAAAATCTTCAAAATGATTTTTTGATAAATCTTAATGAAGATTTTATTTCAAATTTTAAAACGGAAGAACAAATTGTAATAATTGAAAATGCTATAAATAATGTAAGGAATAACGAAGCTTATCTATCAAATTATTTATCAAATAGTTATGAAACGGATCGAGCTATAAGGAGAAGAGAAGTAGAATGGCATAGAAAATTTACATTGTCGATAGCTTGTTTTATTTTATTTTTTATAGGCGCACCCTTAGGGGCAATAATACGAAAAGGTGGATTGGGCTTACCTTTGGTAATATCAGTACTTTTTTTTATATTGTTTTATGTGTTGTCTATATTAGGTGAAAAATTCGCGAAAGAAGGTGTAATTGAAGTTTGGGCTGGTATGTGGCTTGCCCCAGCTATTTTATTACCTATAGGTATTTTTCTTACAGCAAAAGCTATTGCTGATTCTCCTGTATTTGATATTGATGCATGGAAGCGAATTTTTAGCTTCTTAATATTTAAATTTAAAAAGAGATAATGAAAGTTTTACAAATTTGTAATAAATCGCCGTATCCACCTAAAGAGGGTGGCCCTATTGCGATGAATGCTATTATAGATGCTATTATAGATGCTGGCTTTGTAATCAAAGTATTGGCTATCAGTACCCCTAAGTATTATGTAAAAAAAGAAGATATTCCTGCCGACTATTTAAAAAAAACTTCTTTAGAATTAATACATTTAGATACTACAATTAAGATTTTACCTGTCTTACAATGTTTTTTACAAAATAAGTCATATCACATAGAAAGATTTATATCAAATAATTTTTCAAAACTTTTACATGATGTTTTAACTAATGAAACGTTTGATATTATTCAAATAGAAACTATTTATATGTCTCCTTATATCGATTTGGTAAAGCAATTAGCACCTAATTCAGTTATAATACTTAGAGCTCATAATATTGAACATTTGATTTGGGAAAGAATATTAAACGATATACATAACCCAGTTAAAAAATTTTATTTGAGACATTTATTAAAACAATTAAAAAATTATGAAATTAATATTCTAAAAAAGTTTGATGCTATAGCAGCTATCTCTGATATTGATGCTGAATTTTTTAAAAAGTATGCTAATGGGAAACCTGTATTTACAATACCTTTTAATTTATCAACTAATATTCCAGATAATGTAGTTGAATTTGAAAAACGTCGCTTGGCTTTGTTTTACATAGGTTCAATGAATTGGCTGCCTAATGTTGAGGGAGTAAGATGGTTTTTGAAAAAAGTGTGGCCTAATGTTTCTGAAAAAAATGATAAGGTAACTATCGAAATAGCCGGTCGCAACATCCCCCAATGGTTATATAAATATAATGATAATGAGAATATTATAATTAAAGGAGAAATAGAGGATGCTTTTAGATATATGGAACAATTTCAGATAATGGTTGTACCTTTATTGTCGGGAAGCGGAATTAGAATTAAAATTATAGAAGGAATGGCTATGGGAAATGTCATTATTACCACAACTATAGGTGCAGAAGGTATAAATTATAAGAATAAAGAAAATATATTGATTGCTGATACTCCATCAGAATTTGTAGAAGCCATTTTATGGTGTTTTAATAATCAAGATAAACTCAAATTAATATCTGAACGAGCTAGAAAATTAGCCCTTACACAGCATTCTTTAAAATATGTTTCTACAAAAATTATTGAATTTTATACACAAATAATTGCAAAACATAATAGCAAAAATTAATTTTGTTACCATTATTAAAAAATATTAAATGAAACTACTGGTAATTTTATCCAGAGTTCCTTATCCTTTAGAAAAAGGTGATAAATTACGAGCTTTTTATTTTTTGAAATTTTTAGCAAAAAATAACGAGTTAATATTATTTTGCCTTGATGATAACAAAAATATCCATCCCGATGCTATTAATGAATTGAGAAAAATATGTAAGTCTATTAATATTTTTCATATTTCAAAATTTAGTATCTTAAAAGGAATTATTTATTCATTTTTTAAAGGATTACCTTTACAAGTGGGCTATTTTTATAATAAACACGCTAAAAAGTTATTGTTTCAATTAATTGAGCAGGAAAAACCTGAACATATATTTTGCCAGTTAATAAGAGTAGCAGAATATGTTAAAGATATTAATATCCCTAAAACTCTTGATTATCAGGACGCTTTTTCTAAAGGTGTTAAAAGAAGATTGAATGTATCTCCTTTTTATTTGAAGCCCATTTTAAAAATAGAATATAAAAGACTTTTTAATTATGAAAATAAAGTATTTGATGCGTTTGATAATAAAATTATTATTTCAGAAGCTGATAAAGAATTAATTCCTCATCATTTCAAAAATGATATAATAGTTATTCCTAATGGAATAGATACTGATTACTTTAATCCAGATATTATAAATTATGATAATGATAAACAATATGATATATTATTTACAGGTAATATGTCTTATAGTCCTAATGAGTTAAGTGCTCAATTTTTAGCTAAAAAAATTCTTCCTGCTGTTCATAAAAGTGGTTTAAATGTAAATTTGTTAATAGCAGGAGCTAATCCTTCAGCTAAAGTGAAATCCTTAAAAACAGATAAAGTTTTTATTAGTGGATGGGTTGATGATATAAGAGAAGTTTATAATAAGTCGAGAATATTTGTTGCTCCTATGCAGATAGGTACTGGCTTACAAAATAAATTGCTTGAAGCTATGGCAATGGGCTTGCCTTGCATAACTTCTTCTTTAGCTAATAAGGCATTAGGAGCAAAAGAAGGTGAAGAAATTATTGTGTGTGACACTATAAAAGACTATGTTGAGGCTATTTTAAAGTTACTAAAAGATGATAATCTTGCTTACAAAATAGCTAGCGCTGGTAGAGCTTATGTTAAAAGAAAATATAAATGGATAGATGCAGTTGACTTAATAGAAAAAATTATATATAATACTACTACAAAATAATGTTTTATAAGTTTTTATAAAACATTATTAATTATTTTTTTAGATACTATAATTTATTATATTTTTTCTCCGATTTCATACATTCTTTTCTATAAAGTGCAGTAATTTAATGCACTGTCTTTTTTTGAGTAAGTCACTACATTAAAAAACTTTACACACTGCTTCCTTTTTATGTTGGCAAAATTTTTCAGTGCTTGTGTGCATGAAGTTAGGAGATTTTAAGCCAGTATTTTTATTTATTCGAGAATTAAAATTTATCAATATAACTTATTGATAGCTAAATAATTAGATTGTTATAAAGATTTACTAAAATTATCAAATTTTAACCTCCACTAATGAGGTGTATTACGTCAATAATATCTCCTTCTTTAATTTTTACAATGGCATAATCAGATTTCTTAATTACTTTTCCATTAACTTTAACAACTAATAATTTAAAAGTGAAATTTTTATATTTTAATAATTCATTAATGG
>DAOTOD010000049.1:480-7216 GCA_035451165.1 Bacteroidales bacterium | reverse complement strand
AAAAATACTGCTACCCATTAGTGTTAAGTTAAGATTTATAAATAATAATTACATCTTCATTTTAAGTTCTTTTTTGTTACTTGTAATAATTATAATCTTCTTAAATAAAATACTAAAACACAATAAATTCTATATAAAAATTAAAGATATATTACAAAGCTTTTGGCAAGGATTAAAATCAATAAGTCAAATAAAAAAACCTTACCTTTTTATTTTATATACTTTTTTAATATGGTTAGCTTATTTTTTTACAACCTACGTATGCATATTTGCTATTAAAGAAACTACAGAATTAAATGCTTTAGCTGTCTTTTCTATTTTAATTTTTGGAACAATAGGTATAATGTTAGTACAAGGAGGTATCGGAATTTATCCAGCAATAGTTGCCGAAATATTAATATTATATAATGTTAACTCTGTATATGGCTATGCCTTAGGCTGGCTTACTTGGTCAGCACAAACTTTAACCATAATTATTTTTGGTATATTATCTTTAATTATGTTGTCAATTTCTAACAAAAAAAACACGAAATATGTCAAAACTTGATTTTATAATTGCAAAAATACATACCATTCAAAGCATCGGACGATTAGTCGCTTATTGGAAATTTAAAAACAAAAAAATAGTTTTTACGAATGGATGTTTTGATATTATTCATTTAGGTCATATAATATACCTTGCAAAAGCTGCAGATATGGGAGACAAACTTATAATTGGAGTTAATTCTGATCATTCTATTAAAAGACTAAAAGGTAAAAACCGCCCTATAAATGACGAAAAAGCACGACAATATGTTTTAGCATCTTTAAGCTTTGTATCTGCTGTTGTTTTATTTGAAGAGGATACTCCGCTTTCATTAATTCAAACTATTAAACCTGATATTTTAGTTAAAGGGGCTGATTACAAACCTGAAGATATTTCAGGATACGACTTTGTGAAATCTTACGGAGGTATTACTAAATGCATAGATTTAGTTGAGGGTTATAGTACAACAATAATTGAAAAAAAAATTAAAGAAACTTATTGAAAAATACTACATTGAAAAAAAACATATTTTTTTTATTTTTTAACGATTTTTTTTATTATATTTGTTGCTATTAAAAATTAATTTATTGAAAATATGTTAAAAAAACAAAATATAACAACAATATTAATATTATCAGCATCTTTTATATTTGCTTTTTTCACTGGATGTACTAAAACAAAAGTAACACATAAAATTGAAGGTGTATGGGACAAAGTATGGGTCGAAGATTTAAGCACTATTAATAAAGAAAGATGGATTTTTAAGCCTGATAATACTATAATAATCATGAGAAATTTTTACAATGCTACTCCTATGCCTTCAATGGATACTATAGAAATAGGGCACTGGAAAGTAGAAATTGATGCTAAAAAAAATCCTAAAAACATTCAATTATACGATTTTAAAGATGGTAATGTGTCTTATTATAATGGCAAATGGATTATTTTAACACTTAACAAAAAAGAACTCTTTATGGTCAACAAAGAATGTGGACGTTTATTTAGAGAGTTTACTAAAGCTGAATAAAATAATATTTTTTCATCATTAATTATTTCTTGATCCTTTTCCCTTTTAATTTTTTTTATAATTGATAAATTTTTTTTACTCAATTGTCTTTAAAATAAAACTTTATAAAAGTGTCAAAAATAAAAATTAAGTCTGCATATTTTTGCTCTAACTGTGGAGCTCAATCTCCTAAATGGATAGGTAAATGCCCTTCATGTGGGGAATGGAATACATATGTAGAAGAAATTATACAAAATACAAATATATCAACTTATAAAAATAGCTTAAAAAACAAAAATAATTTACCTAAACCTATACAAGATATTGACTTTATAGGCGAGCCTAGAATAAATACTGGTAATAACGAAATAAATAGAGTGTTAGGTGGAGGTATTGTTCCCGGCTCATTAATTTTAATTGGCGGCGAACCCGGCATAGGTAAATCAACGCTAATGTTACAATTATCTGTAAAAGCTAATAATCTTAAAATTTTATACGTATCGGGCGAAGAAAGTGAACAACAATTAAGAATGAGAGCTGAAAGAATTGGAATAATCAACAAAAATTGTTTTATACTTACTGAAACTTTCACAGATAATATTTTTAAACACATCAATAACCTAAAGCCCGAACTTGTAATAATAGATTCAGTACAAACTTTACAAACAGATACTATTGATTCCTCTCCAGGTAGTATAAGCCAAATAAAAGAATGCACAGCAGAATTTCAAAGGTTTGCAAAACAATATGGAATTCCGGTATTTTTAATAGGCCATATAACAAAAGACGGAACTATAGCAGGACCAAAAATTCTTGAACATATAGTCGATACTGTTTTATTATTTGAAGGCGAAAGACACTACGGCTATAGAATAATAAGAGCTTCAAAAAATAGATTTGGCTCAACTTCAGAAATAGGAATTTTTGAAATGCAGCATTATGGATTATTAGAAATTAATAATCCTTCCGAAATATTGATTAGTCAAAAAAATGAAAATTTCTCAGGCATAGCTATTGCAGCTTCTTTAGAAGGAATGCGTCCTATATTTATTGAAGTACAAGCACTCGTTAGTTCTGCTGTTTATGGTACTCCTCAAAGGTCAACAACAGGTTTTGACTTAAGAAGACTGTCTATGTTACTTGCCGTTTTAGAAAAGAAATGCGGCTTCCGTTTAGGTATTAAAGACGTATTTATCAATATTGCAGGAGGCATACGAATAGACGATCCCGCAATTGACTTAGCTGTGGTAAGCGCAGTACTTTCTTCTACTCACGATATTTCTATTAATACTAAAACCTGTTTCGCTGGCGAAGTAGGTTTATCAGGAGAAATAAGACCTGTACAACGCATTGAACAAAGAATAAAAGAGGCTCAAAAATTAGGATTTAATAATATATACATTTCTAATTTTAACAACAAAAATTTTGACAATACTTACAAAATCAAAATAAAAACTGTAAGTAAAATCGAAGAATTATTCTCTGATTTGTTTAGTTAAAGATTATTTTTTATTTGAATATTTATAAAAGCTTTAATAACCTGTATTTTAAAATTCAAAAGTGAATAAAATATATCTCAAAGCTTATTATTTTCAATATTAATAAAAAGAAAAAATTATATCTCCCTCTAATCTAAAAATAATAAACACATAGTATTAATCTTAAAAATTAAGAAGTAGAATGCCCTAAAATATTAGAGGCCATTCTACTTCTTCATATTCGTTTGAATTAAAAAATATTAATTTTTAATAAATGGTATTACTTTGTTATAACCATTCACAGTTATTCTTACAAAATAAACTCCTGAGGAATAAAGGCTCATATCATATTCTTTGTTAATATAATTTGTATAATTTTTAGTATATTCTGAGAAAAGTAATTTCCCATCATAAGTACTGATAGAAATAATCACATCATCATTTATATTAGAAGAAATGATATGAATTTTATCGTTAACAGGATTAGGATATACAGAAAATTCAATATTATTATTTGCATCACCATAAATTCCTGTACAAGCATCAAATGTTACTTCAATAGTATCTACAGAAATACATCCATTATCTACTTCTACCCATATATTAAAACTACCCAATCCATAACCTGTTGTATCAACTATTATAGAATTAGTTGTTTCACCTGTACTCCATAAGTAATTAGCAATAGCTCCGCCTGCATCAAGTGTTATAAATTGGGAAGCACAAATAGTAGTGTCATTACCTAAAAATACGTTAATAGGATTAACCACATCAACAGTAACGCTTCCATAATCAGCGCAGTTATATATGTCTTTTACTTCAACTGTATATACAGTAGTATTTGTAGGAATTATACCTGTTGGATTTTGGATATTTGAAGTAAAACCAACCGGATTAGAAGTCCATTCATAATTAAGTGAAGGATATTGAGCAATAATTTTAACATTATCAATTGCCCAAAAATACCCCCAAGTTGCATAATAATAAAATCTTATTTTTAAACCGCTTATCCCTATGTACCCACTTAAATCAATATTTTCATTAGCAAATGCTGAAGCACTGCCAGTAGTTGTAGTATAACTTTTAAGTAAACTCCATGTTGAGCCGTCAAAAATTTCTACTGAAGCAACACTACCCGAATAACTTTTAAAATAATGATAAAAACTTAAACTACAAGCAACTTCTCCCGAAGTAAGATCAAATGATGGTGATTCTAAGTAAGTTATAGTAGTACTACTTGAACCTTGAGCATCACTATTAGATAAATAAAATTGTGAATTATCATTGCTATGAAAAGTAGTAGAAGACTCATACCATCCATCTGGTCTTAATGTCCATGCAGCATTTGCAGAATTACCTCCATAAGAATTATTTATAGTAGTCCAGTTATTAGTAGGAGCATTAAAATTTTCATCAATTAAAGCTATTTGACCACTTGAAGGTGTTGCAAATAAATCAATAGGTGTTCCTTGACAAACTTGTGTTAAGCTAGCAGAAGCACTTACATTTGATGGTAAGTCTCTAACTAAGATAGTATCATAATCAATGGTTAAGCATCCCATATTTACATCTTCTGCAATTACATTATATACGTAAGTGCCTGGTAAAGTTGGAGTTATATTAATATTTTGGCCTATCAATGAAGTAAGTATTCCACTACCAGTTGCAGGTGATGCTGTCCATTCATAATCATAATTTTGGGTAGTTCCTAGCTGAACTGCTTCAAGAGTAAGAGAATTTCCTAAACAAATATAAGGCGATGGTGTAGCAACAATCAATACTGTATCAGGAATTACAACATTTGCTATAACAGGAACTCTTATACTTTCGCATGTACCATCAAATTCAGCAACATAAAAAGTTGTAGTTTGATTGATAGGAGGACCTGTATATGTATTACCTACTATTCCAGGTATTGGTATAGTTGCTGTATCACTAGTATACCAATTAAATACAGGAGAAATAATACCAGAGGTAGATGTTACCGAGCAATTAGGAACAGCCAAGCCACACTGTGTAAAATTATTTGCTATAGGTGTTGAAGGTATAGGTATAGTTGTCACTACTAAGTTCGAAGGATATGTTATGGTACAAGCATTATTATCGATTGCTGTAACTGTATACGTAGTATTTACAATAGGGTTAACTATCAATGGATTAGAAGTGCCAATTACAGAATAACCATCACTCCAATTATAAGTTATACCAGAAGGATTAGGATTTTTTATTTCTAACATATACTCTTCAAATTCTCCATAAGAAACTGTCATATTAGGGCCTGTTACTAACCCTTCATTAACAATAACACGCATTCTAGTTAAACCTGGAGAAGCATTTAAAGGTACAGTTACATAAGCAGTTTCAGTATGGGCCCCTAATGTTGTAGTAGATGATACATAAACTGCTTCGCCAGGGTCAGTGAAAGTTCCATTTCTATTATAATCAATATAAACACCTATAGCATTATTATAAGATGTAGTACCTTGTAAAGTACTAACAGACAACAAATATGTTTGCCCTGCTATAATTTCAAAAGGACCAAAAGTTGTAAAATCTGAATAGTCACCCGCTATACCTGTTGCGGTTCCTATAGTACCTACCAATGAATTTCTTGCTGTAGTGTTATTTAATTGTCCAAATGTCACATTCCCTATATCTTCGTCAGTAGTAGGATAACTTACAGCTGGAGGAGCAGCATAAGTTGGTGCAGGTGTAGTGCTTGTAAACAAAGCTGTTAAAGTTATAGGGGACCCTTCACAAATACTGTTAGCTGATATTGAAGCAGTTAAATTTAAGCCTGTAAAAGGTTCATCTTGATAAGGTGTCCCAACAACCTTCACCGAAGCATAAGCATCAGTTGCTATAACATACCAAGTAACTAAAGCATTAGCTGGGGATACCGCTGGAATTACAGCTGTCCAAGTTGAAGTTCCTGTAGGAGTTCCTCCTGTCATAGATAATGGCCCCTGTTGAATACCATTAATGCTATAATAAAGAATAACTGATGAAATATTAGAAATACCGGCAGTAGTAGTAGCAGAAATAGTTCTACTTGTTACAGAACATTGAGTATTAGAAGGATTAGCATTTACAGCTGTAATAGTTACCAAAGGTATATTTATACCATTAAAAGCATCAGCTCCTATATCAGTTGGTGTTAAGTTTGCTCTATTATCATCATCAAAATCGTCAGTTACACTGCTTATTAACAATCCATTACCTTCGGCAATGGATGCTACAGAAGTATTTATATGAAGATTCACATTATTAGAATTACCTGTTGGATTAACAAACATAGGATCCATGTAGAAACTGTTTATATCTTGGCCAACTGCTGCTTGCCAATCAATTAATGTAGGTATATCAGCTGAATTATAAAAACCTAAAACTCCACCAGTACCATTAGCATAATATATGTTATAATTTAATGTCAAACCTGTTGGATTAGGAGAAGAGCCTGCCACTGCTATGGCATAGTGTTTACCTGTACTAGTCCCATTACTTCTGTTATTAACAAATATGTTATTTAAGTAATTACGAGTATTAATAGTTACAATACTTCTAAAGGCATAAGTATTTGTTGCTCCAGATTCCACACCATTACCACCTATGTAAACAGAATTAAACAAAATATCGTTAGTCCCTGCATTTTCGTATATACCATTAATAGAATAAGCTGGCAATAAAGAATTTCCAGACATATCAATACCTAACCTTATCATATTA
>DAOTOD010000049.1:0-470 GCA_035451165.1 Bacteroidales bacterium | reverse complement strand
CCATTAACATAAATACCATTAATAGAAGCTGATGCATTGGCAGCGGATAAAGAAAGGCTATGTATAAAGTTTTTTTCTATTATATTATTACCTGTGGTAGGTCCTGAATAATATATTCCTATGATTGAAGTAGAAGCAACTGCATTCGAATTATGATTACTATTGATATTATTTTTAGATATTAATTGTCCTGCTGTGCTAGATGACAAATAAATTCCAATTACAGATGCTGTACTACCTGTACCCGATGAGCCATAGGTAGTTGAAAGATTAGATATAGTATTATTTGTAATAGTATTAGAACCACTACTTGAATAAATACCTACAACTGACAACACAGAATTAGAAGTAGCATAAGCATATTGATTAGCAAGATTCATTATGATATTATTATTAATAGTCACATTCCCACTAGAAGAATTATATATTCCATAAATTATTTCATTTGTACTACCTGTTGAATTTGGCGT
>DAOTOD010000048.1:0-7226 GCA_035451165.1 Bacteroidales bacterium | reverse complement strand
TTAAGATTTTTTTATAAACGTCATTTCTGATATCTTCAATAACTCCATTTCGAACTGGGGCTAAAAAAAACATAGCCAAATAACGAAAAAAATTTTTAAGAAAAAATAATACTACTACAAGGATAGAAATAAAAGTAAGAGCTTCTGTTTCACCCCTTTCAAGAATAATTTTGCTAATAAAATAATTAAAATTTTCTATAATTGAATTAACTGTTAATGTTAAAGGTTGTGCTTCTGTTACTAGCTTTGTTCTATCAAACAAAATACTTAAAAATGGTATTACCATTGTCAAAGAAAACAAGCTAAAAAAAACAGACAAAATATTAAAAAATATAGTTAAAAGTACATATCCCCAATACGGAATAGTATATTTTAAAATTTTAGTTAAATTTTTCATCAAACTATTTTAATATTTCTTCACTTAACGGTTCAAAAGTAATATTTTTTATTCTTTTTCTTTAATAGATAAATGTAAAAACTTGTTATTTTATTTGAAATTATTAACTAATAAAAACAAAAAGTAGATGGAATAATTCCTGCTTTAAAACTCTTTAACAAATAACCTGCTGGAGAATAAATGAATACCGTCCCTTTTTGTACATAATCTATTGCATCAGAAACATAAATATTACCTGTAGTAGGCTCTACAGCTAACCCATAAAATAATTTATTACCTTGGTTTATAAAAGCATTCTGAGGTAAACTAGTTGAATAAATAGACATTTTACAAACTCCATCATTAAAAAAATAAAGTGTATCTTTAGTATTATTAATTCTTAACTTATCCCATATATTTAAAGGTTTATTAAAAGGCAAAGAAAGTTCTATGTTTTTATCAATTACATTAATCCTTTGAAGACATCCATAAATCTCAGGTGTATAATTACCCATAGATATTACCCATAATTTGCCATTTTTATCAATAACCATAGAATTAGGAGCATATGCTGTTAAAATACTATCAATTATTAAATCTGTTGAAGGATCAATAATATATATATATGATTTACGAGTATTAGACACATAAACTTTATCGTTATATAAAATCATTTCTTCTGTACTGCCATAACAATCGATATGTCCTGATTTTTGTAAAGTCGTTAAATCAACAATAGTTATATAATTTGCATTTAAATCGCTTATATATGCTTTATTTGTTGATAAGCCTATAAAATAACGAGGAGATGTAAGGCCTGCAATTATACCTTCACTTTTAAAATCAACAGGATTAATAACCTCTATTTTACCTGAATTATTAACGACTATGTATAATTTATCTTGAAAAATAGATATAGATTGTGCTACATCGCCCAAAGGGCGATTATTAGCTTCAAAAAATATATCTGATATTACAGAGCCATCTGAATATTTATAAAAGCTAACACTTGCATTACCCCATTGAAAATTGCCTTCATTAAGTACAAAAACTCCATTACCTGATAATATTGAAAAATCATCTTTTTGTACTTCTTCAGTATCTTTTTTACACGAAACAATGCAAAATAAAGCAACTATATAATAAATAATCTTTTTATGTAACAATTTCATACTTTTTAGTTAATTATTATTTTAAAATTATTTAATATATTATTATCTTGAAGTATTTTCAAAAAATAAATACCTGACGACAAATAATATAAATCTATACATAAATTATCAGAATTTATATCAGAAGTGTAAATTATTTTACCATTTGAATTAAATATAGTAAAATACGCTTTATGAAGATTATTATTCAGTCGTATTATATTTAAATGTCTATTATCTTTTTTAAGTATAGATGGATAAACTAAAAAGTCTATTTTATTATTATCATATTCATTAACGTTATAAGAATCATTTTGATTTATAATTCCAACAGCATCAAGGTCAAATCCCCCTGATGCAAAAGGCGTAGGCCATGGATCATTAATAATATTGCCAAAATAATCATAAGTAGCATATGGTTGTTGGATACAGCCTACTACATCTATAATTTTAACTGCAACAATATTATTTACATTTAAATTAGGTATTCCTGTTAATTCATCTAAATCAAATGGGGTTCCATAAAAAGCTTTATATTTACCAGCTAGATTATTAACTTTTGTGGCATCAATTGAACCAAAAGTTCCAACCTGATAATTAGTAGGTGTATTAGAAGTAGCAGGGAAACGAAAAAAATTTATCCCATCAGAACTAACTTCAACAAAAGCAAGTTCAAGGAAAGTATCATTAAAAGAATTTTCAAAAACTGCAAAATCATAACCGGGTCCATTTATTATAGGTTTATCAAAATATAGGATAGCATTACCTCCATCGCCTAAACTTACAGCTCCCTTTTCACCTGCCTTTCCTGTAGCACAACTATCGTGTCCTGAAGTAACATAGCCCAACGCAGGGTTTGAGATATCAACATATCCTCTATTTACAACACATACTTTAGCCCAAGACACAAATACATTACTATCCTTATATATTGCCGAGGTACCAGGTTGTCCTGCCGGTGGATGGAATTGCCCTAAAAGATTTAAAGTTTGTAAAATTAATATAAATAATACACTTAAATATCTCATTCCCTAGGTTCTTTTATTCAACAATTATTTTATCAACATATTTTCTTTTCGGAGTAGTTATTTCAACAATATAAAAACCTTTAGCTATAGAGCTTATTTCTATAGTATTATTTGTTTTATTACTAAGTTTTTCCGAAAAGACAATTTTACCATAACTATTAATTAGCTTAACTATGACATTATCTGTTTTTTCTTTCAAATAAATATGAATAAAATCTTTTGTAGGATTAGGATATATCAAATAATCTGGTTGTTTATCAATATTATCACTAAAACCGGTAAAAGCGTTAATAGTTAAATTATCTATACAAAAGAAAGCTGGTGTATTCATTCCCCAAATGCTCGTATCGGACGAAGATAAAACAAACAAAAGACTATCAGATGGTCCTAATGGAGATAAATCAATCCATTCCCATGTATTTACAATATAATCATCCATATTATTTTGAAAGCGATAATCAGCAAGATAAAAGTCAACCGTATCTATAATTTGTCCATTATAATAATTAATAATACTTAATAAAAACCAGTCAGGATCATCGCCTGTCGGTCCTCCAAACTTTTTAGAAAAAAGATCGCCATACAACATAGTATAATAAGCATAAGTAGAATTAGTCACATAACAGCCTAATGGAATATTTCCTTTAGCGAAGCCATTAAATTTAACCACAGCAGGTAAATATGCCACTGCATAAGTAGTAGAATTATAACCATTCCCTGTAATAGCACTATATAAATTTGACAAACCTTGAGTGGAATCATCGCGCATAGTAGAAATAGCAAATCCTTCCCAATAATCCCAAACTGTATCATAATAATTAGGGAAAAATGCTAAACCACTATTAAAGCCCCCACTAAAGTCAGAACCATTAAGTACAGTATCAACTGGTAATGAAAATTCTTCGAAAGAAGACACCGTTTGAGAATTTACTTTTACAGTAAAAAAAATAACAATAAAAATAAAAAAAATACATTTGATACAATTTTTCTTCAAATAAAATATTTTTTTCATAGTTTTTTTGTTTTAAATTAAACCATTATTTTTTTATCCAAAAAATTTAATATTATCCCTGTTTTATAATTTATAGGTGGCATAGGTCTCCATTCAATAACTTGATATTGAGCATTTAATAAATTATTAACCTGTAAATAAACTTTTAACATTATTTTATTTATTACATACCATTTATAACCAACATTAAGAGATAAACAATTATAAGGATTTAATTTTGAGCTATTATCAGAAGTAGTATATCGTGTACCCGTATAATGAAAATAAAAACCAAACATAGCTTTTTTAATAACATATGTAACACTATAACTTCCACAAAATAAAGGGGTATAAATAAGTTGATATTTCCGGTAATTATTATCTAAACCATAAGTATGACTTGTAACCCTATTAAAATTAGCATCTATTCTGAGCTTAACATAATTATCGTTAGCAAATTTAATTTGAGATAAAAAATTAATATTAGCGCCTCTACTCCATACTTTAGCCAAATTATTAGCTTCCCATATATTATTACTTTGAGAAGGTAACCACATAATTTGATTATAAATATTAGAATTATAAATAGATAGGATTAATTCTGGGGCAAACAACAAATTAGTTTTTGTCCACTTCATAGTTAAATCTTCTAAATAACCCTTTTCTGGTTGAAGATTCGGATTTCCTCCAGGATACCAATACAAATCATTAAAAGAAGGATATCTAAAGTTTTTTGATAATGAAACTTTTACGGATAAGTTATTATTTATCTGATTTTTTATATTAAATGAAAATACAAAAGGTACTAATTTAGTATTATACATTTCTTGTCGTAAAGAAGCATAAAAAACAAACGATTTTATGAATGGTTTGTTAAAAAAAACTGTTAAATAAGAAATATTTCTATTTACTTCATTTTTATATTCTGTCGAATTAACTGTTTCATAAGTATTACCTAACATCATATAAATACTAATATTTTTGATATGCATACTTTTTTCTGTTTCTATAACATAATTGCTATTATGGTGGATTGACTTATTTAGTTGAAAATAAGAACTATAACTAAAAACTTCATCAAAATAAGCAGTTCTAATAAGCAAATATTCATTATTGTTATTAAAATATTTCCATTCAGCAGTTGTACGATTAATATTTTCTGTTTGCTTTTCTTTTTTATTTAGAGTAAGCATAGTAGGAGGTATTTGTTGAGTGCTATATTGTACCCAATTTCTTAATGTTAATGTTTGCTTTTTATTAATAATAAAATATAATTCCGGCATTACAGCTGTTTGTGTTCCCGCAGCATTAATTAAAATTTCTTTAGGCTTATTTGGTTTAACAATATTATTATATGGATAGTTATTTTTTATTTCGCCATTATAAGCTTTTACAGAAAGAGCTCCTCTATTTAATCTTACAAAACTTTTGATATTATCCCTCTTCATTCCAAAAGAGCCAAAAGTCTTTTCATAAGTAATACTTATACCTGTATCTGATGGTATAATATTTTTAATATTTATTGTACCTCCCATAGAATTACTACCCCATAAAGAAGAATTACCACCATATTGTAATGATATTTCATCGGCAAAAAATACAGGTATTAGTGAAAAATCTATTTGTCCTAACATAGGATTATTTATGTTAAAGCCATTCCAATTAACTGATGCTTGTGCTGAAGTAGTTCCTCTTATTGATATAGTTGATAGCATTCCTGTTCCGTAAGATTTTACATTAACCGAACTCACATTATCAAGTAATTCTCCCAAGCTATTATTAGTAAAACTGTTTATTACTAATGAATCTATAATTATATTCTCTGCAAATGCTGAATTAACTTTAGTAGATTTAATTGATACTTCTTTTAAGAATATAGTATCTTTATTTTGAGATAAAATACTATTATTAATTATTAGTAAAAATAAAAATATCAAAAAATTCAAACGCACCATATATAAAACTTAACCAATAAATAACGTCGTAGTTATCAGGGATTAAGTAAGAAACAGAATTTAACATTTCTGTCCTTCGCTTTTTCTCCGAAAGCTACGAACACATTGATAATGGCAGGTCTTCTGACTTACCCCCCCTTTTGCCTGCCTTCACGTTTAAAATAAACATTGGCATCAAGGATGGCAAAAGAGTTTAAATAGGGCTCACAGCATCGGGAAATGTTCGGGATTTTCACCCGATTCCCTTTTAATTCTTACAAAACAGACTACTTTGTAAGAAAACCATTATCGCAGCAAATTTAATTATTTTTTTATATAAAATACGTCCTATTTTTTATTATATTTTTTATTAACCTGCTATTAAGTTTATAATCAGTCAATTAATTAATTATCAACATTTTTAAAATTTAAATTTTATATTTTATATATTTACAAAGCAATAAAAATAAATCTTTATATTTTATTAATATCTGATTTTCAGAATTTCATAATAAATGTAGTATGAATAATTTTACACATTTACATTTACATACACAATATTCAATATTAGACGGTGCTACTAACATAAAAAAATTATTCGCAAAAGTAAAAGAATATGGGATGGAGGCAGTAGCCATCACTGACCATGGCAATATGTTTGGAACTATTGATTTTATGAATGAAGCTAAAAACTATGGTATAAAACCTATTATTGGATGTGAAGTATATGTTGCTGCTAACAACCGTTTTTCTAAAGCGAAAAAAGAAGATCGTAGCGGGTATCATTTAACCCTCTTAGCTAAAAATAAAGAAGGTTATTATAATTTATCAAAGTTAGTATCATTAGGCTATATAGAAGGCTATTATTATACACCTCGTATTGACAAAGAATTACTTTATAAGTATAATAAAGGCTTAATTGTTCTTTCTGGTTGTTTAGGTGGAGAAGTAGCTTCAACAATAATTAATACACATAACGAAAGTCACGTAGAAAAAGTTATTAAAGAATATCAAGATATTTTTGGTAATAACTTTTACTTGGAATTAATGCGTCACGGCATAGATGAACAAAACTTAGTAAATACTACTTTAAAAAAATTATCTTCAAAATTAAATATACCTTTAGTAGCTACTAACGATGTGCATTTTATAGATGCTGAAGATTTTGAAGCTCATAAAATACTTATTTGTTTAAATACACATAAAGAACTCGATGAAAACACAAGTTTTTCATATACAGGCAACGAATACTTACGTAGTCCTCAAGAAATGTTAAATTTATTTTCCGATATTCCTGAAGCTATTGAAAATAGTATGTTAATAGCAGAACAAGTCGAAATTTATGACATTAAACATGATATAATATTGCCTGTATTCCCTATACCTGAGCCTTTTAAAAATGAGGATGAATATTTAAGACATTTAACCTACGAAGGAGCTAAAAAACGTTACCCTACTATAACTGAAGAAATAAGAGAACGCATAGAAATGGAATTAGATGTTATCAAGCAAACTGGTTATGCTGGTTATTTTCTCATAGTTCAAGATTTCATAAATGCAGCTAAAAGTATGGGAGTACTTGTAGGCCCTGGTAGAGGCTCAGCCGCTGGTTCTGTTATAGCATACTGTATAGGTATTACAAATATAGATCCGATAGCCTTTAATTTGCTTTTTGAACGTTTTTTAAATGTTGAACGTATAAGTATGCCTGATATAGACATTGATTTTGATGATGTAGGACGTGAA
>DAOTOD010000047.1:0-7306 GCA_035451165.1 Bacteroidales bacterium | reverse complement strand
TGGAACAGGCTTGTATTATTATAGTATTTTTAATAATAATATTATAATTGCTAATCATATTTTAAATGTTGTAAAATAAAAAAATCATATTTTTATTTTTTATTAATCTTTTTCATGACTTATTTAATTAAAATTGTAAGTGTTTCATATGCTAATGCTATACCTTTTGTTTTTGGCATAAGACATTCGGGTTTTTTAGAAAATTACTTTTTAGAAATAGCAACTCCTGCAGAGTGTGCTAAGAAATTTTTTTCTAACCAAGTTGATATTGCTTTATTGCCTATAGGAGCTTTTTTGCCACAGAATAATTATAAAATAATATCTGATTTATGTATAGGGGCTGATGGTAAAGTAGGTTCTGTAGCTTTATTAGGATATAAAAAAATATCTGAAGCAAAAACTATTTTACTTGATTTAGATTCTAAAACTTCAGTATTATTGGTTAAAATATTAGCTAAATATTTTTGGAAAATTAACCCTGTTTGGGTAGAAAATGTTAATGTACAATCATTAATAAATAAAAATGAACATTTACTTGCTATAGGTGATAAGGTATTTGAGTTACGTAAATATTATCCATTAGTAATCGATTTAGCTGATGAATGGAAAAATTTTTCAGGGTTTTCATTTACTTTTGCTGTTTGGGTTGCTAATAAAAATATACCCGAAGAAATAATCAATAATTTTAATAAATCTTTACAATGGGGATGCGAAAATAAAATAAAAGCTGTTACATCCGATAATCGTTATTTGAATTATGGGATAGATTTAATTGACTATATTAATAACAATATTAGTTATGAATTAGATGAAAATAAGAAAAAAGGCATGAATTTATTTTTTCAAATGGTAAGAAATGTATAAAAAATTTTAATAATTTAAATTGCTATTTATTGGGCAATCGTTCTAACACTATTGTTTTATCAAGAATAAATGTTTTTTCTTTTGAGGTTGGTAATGAAATTTTATCTATGTAATTTTTGTAACCATTCTTATTAATATTAATAATATATTCTTTATTACCTCTTAAGATTATAAAATAATTTCCTGTATCATCAGATAATGAAGTAGTTATAATTTCTTCTGTTAGTGCGTCGCTTATAATTATTTCGACATCACTTAAAATTTGGCCTGCGTCAGCGTCTATAATTTTTCCTCTTAAAATTGCAATTTCTGGATTAAAAACAGATTTGGGTGTTTCTTGAGCAATTATAGTATCTTTTTTAACTTCTTGTAGTGGGAATTCATATTCACTAAGATCTATTTCATAAATGTCGGCTCCTCCCAAACCACCTTCTTTACGACTTGATATATAAGCTTTTTTACCATCGGCAGTTAAAGTAAAATGTAATTCGTCTTTTGTTGTATTAATAGGATAACCTAAATTTTCTGGTTTTAACCATTTCCCGTCTTTAAAACGACTTACAAAAATATCATATCCGCCGATGCTATTATGGCCTTTACTTGTAAAAAATAAAGTTTCACCATCAGGATGTATAAAAACACTAAGTTCATCTTCTTCTGTGTTTATTATTGGTCCTAAGTTTTTGGGTTTTTCCCATTCATCTTTTCCTATTTGTTTACTAACCCAAATATCAGCGTTGCCATATCCTCCGGGGCGTTCACTTACGAAGTAAAGATATTTACCATCGGGAGATAAACATGCAGAACTTTCAAAAAAACTTGTATTTATAGGTTTAGCTAATCTTTTAGGTGATGTCCAATGGTCATCTTTTATAGTAGATATAAAAATATCACCAGAGCCTGTTTCTCCTTCAACATTACGATATAAAAAAATTGTTTTTCCGTCGGGTGAAATACTTAAAGAAGCATCATGACCTTCACTATTTAAGTTTCCGGGTGCATCTTTAGCAGAATTCCACATATTTTTTTCTTCATTCCATGTGCTTATGTATATATCATCAAAGTAATTGCCGGTATTAGGATCTATTTTTCCTCCTTTTGTGTCAGGACGGCGTGAAGTAAAAACTAATATTTTACCATCAGCACTAATCGATGGTGCTGCATCATCATATTCTGAATTGATATTAGGTCCTAAATTTTTGATTTTAACTTTTACTGGATTTGCCATCATATTACGTGCATTGTTACATTGTAATATTAATTTGTTGACAGGGTCATTTTTAGCTTTTACTCCTCGTAAAGATCTTTGATAAATATTATATTTTTCAAGAGCTTTATCAATATTACCTAAATATTGATATGCTTGTCCAAGTTCAAAATATATTTTTTTATGGAGCTTACTTTTTTTTGCTTTATTGTTTATTTCTATAGCTTTTCCAAAATATATAATGGCATTTTCCATATCTTGAAGTGCTAAATAGCATAAACCCATATGATAATTTAATTTGATATCATTTTTATTTTTGTCATATAGTTCTCGGTAAATACGTAAAGCTCCATAATAATCACCTTCTTTATATCGATTCCAAGCTTTTATCTTTTGTAATTTATCAGGAGGAGTTGAATATGATAACCCATCACCACTATAAACATTTAAAGTTAGTACTAAAATCAATAAAAAATTTTTTATTAAAAATATTTTCATTATTATAAAATTAAAAACTAAACAAATTTAACTAATATTATTAAAATAATATTTTTATAATTTTTATGATATATGGAATAAATAAAAAATTACTTAAAATTGTTTAATATTTTAGAGCAATTTAATTTAAATATTTTTATGTACGTACAAAAAGATATACAATTTATGCAAGAAGCGATTAAAGAAGCTTGTATTGCTTATGATAAGGATGAGATACCTATAGGGGCTATTATAGTTTGTGATAATAAAATTATAGGTAGAGGGCATAATTTAACAGAAACTCTTAAAGATGTTACAGCTCATGCGGAGATGCTTGCTATTACTGCAGCAGCTAATTATATCGGTAACAAATATTTAGATCAGTGTACTCTTTATGTTACATTAGAGCCTTGTGTTATGTGTGCCGGAGCTATGTTTTGGGCACAGATAGGGCGACTTGTATATGGTGCTCCTGATATTAAAAGAGGTTACACAAGGATAAATAATAATTTGTTACATCCTAAAACTAACGTATTAAAAGGTGTTTTAGAAGATGATTGTTCCGATTTAATTATAGATTTTTTTAAAAAGAAAAGATAATAAAAAAATGGTTACTAAAAGGCTTTTTACAGCAATATCAATACCATTATCTGCTCAACTAGAACAAAGTTTGGTGAATTTAAAAATGTACCTTAAAAATGAAAATATTGTATGGACTAATTATAAGCAACTTCATATCACATTACGTTTTTACGGAGAAATTAATAAAATTCTTATACCTGAAATGATTAATGTATTGACTAATGTTGCAAGTAATTGTAATTATTTTAATTTAGAATTAGATAAGTTAATGTGTTTTGGTGATAAATTTTATCCTAAAGTAATGTTTATTAATGTAAAAGAAAATAATAAGTTAATCAATTTAAAATATAGTATTGATAATAACTTAAAAGAATTAAAATCGGGGAATAATGTTAAGTTTAAACCTCATATTACTATTGCTAGAATAAAAAAGATAAATAATATAGAAAAATTTAATAAAGTAATATATAAATTTTATAATGCTTTTGAAGATAATGTATTTACTAACGAATTTCTTTTATATGAAAGTATTTTAACTCCTGAAGGTCCTATTTATAATATAATAAAAACTTTTGTTTTAAAAAAATAAAATTTTATGTTACCAGAAACAATAAAAAATGATTTCATTGAAAAATATTTTCAACTTACAGGAGAAAGGATAAATATTCAATCTGTAACAAGTATTTTGGGAGGTTCTATAAATTTTGCTTTTAAAATTACTACTAATTGTGGTAATTTCTTTTTAAAGTGGAATAACGCAGATGCTTATCCTGATATGTTTGCTACCGAAGCAAAAGGGCTTAAAATGCTATTTGAAACTAATTCTATTGTTGTGCCTAGAGTGATTATGCAAGAAACATGTGAAAAATTTGATTATTTGGTTTTGAATTACATAGAACAAGGCACGGCTGATAAATATTTTTGGAACAGTTTTGGGAAAAATCTTGCCAGTTTACACAGAATTACAAATAATTATTTTGGTTTAGATTATGATAACTATATTGGTTCTCTTAAGCAATATAATGGTAAATATACTCAGTGGATTGAATTTTTTATAGAACAAAGACTTGAGATACAAATTAAGTTAGCTAAAGATAAAGGTTTATGTGAAAGTACTGATGTTAAGCACTTTTATGCTTTGTTTAATCGACTTGAGGATATATTCCCAGATGAAAAGCCTTCTTTAATACATGGTGATTTATGGAGTGGCAATTACATGGTCACGCAAAATGGGGAGCCTTGCATTATTGATCCAGCTATTTATTTTGGTAGCAGAGAAATGGATATAGCTATGTCGAAATTATTTGGTGGTTTTTCGAAAGAGTTTTATTCATCTTATAATTATTACTTTCCTTTAGAAAAAGGTTGGGAAGAAAGAATAGATATTTGCAACTTATACCCTTTAATGGTTCATGTAAATCTTTTTGGGAACGCTTATTTATCACAAGTAAGGAGATTTATTAACAAATTTTAAATTATTATAAAGAATTTTGTTATGTTATAGTTTTTTACTTTATGCATAAAAAAAAGAGGGGACTTTTTAGGTCACCTCTTTTTTATAAAAAGATGAAAAAAAGATAAAAATTATTTAACTATTACCATTCTTTTTACTAAACTTTTGCCATTAGCTGAAAGGTTGCAGAAATAATTTCCTGTTGAAAAGTCAGAAAGATTTACATTGATTGAATAAACGCCTTTATTTTGAGCACCTTGTTCAATTTTACGAATTAACTTACCATTTTCGTTGACAATTTTAATAACTACATTATCAGCATCTTTTTCTAATTCATAACTAATAGTAGCTTCAGTTGAAGCAGGGTTAGGATATGTGGTCATTTTCATCCCGAAAACAAAATAATTGTCGTTAATGTTAGCACTGCTTGCATCTATTATTGGGAAAATACAAATATCAAAATCTAAAAGCCATGATGCTAACATAGTGTACCACGAACCATCATTCCATTGTTCCCATGCTAATTCCATACCACCGCCGTCGCCATCTTTGGTAGTAATTAAACCAACAGTATCATCATAAGTAGTTTGAACATCTATACCTATAGCATAATCAGAAGTTACTAATATAGGTGCAGGAAAAGTCACATATTGTTCGTTTACAGTATCAATAAGGTCAACACTAATTGAAGTAGATGTTAAAACAGTACCTGGACAAGTTTGGTTTGAACCAGCAGTAGTCACACCGGTAGTTCCATCCATATCCCATACTTTAAAAACAACATTATTAGCCGCGCCCACTTGTTCTTTTGCTCCAAACCAATATACTGCACCTTCAATTTTATAACTTGAGCTTGGAGTAACAATAAATTGTTGTGCTTTTGCATAATCTTCATAACTATTACATCCTACAACATACCCTCCTGATGTTGTATAGATAAACAAACCCGTAACATTTAAAAAATTACCTGGCAATAATGTATCAGTAGGAGTTTTATTAATATTAAAGTTTTTTTTGCTAACTTCATTACCTGTAAATCCTCCTCTTTGTGCAAAGGTAAATGAAACACATCCAATTAATAAAATTGTAAATAATTTTTTCATAACAATTTAATTTTAAAGGTTAATTAATATAATATAACACTGCAAATATAAAAAAAAATATAATACTAATTATAATTTTTTCAAAAATATGTTTTTTTTATCAAAAAGTTTTAAAATCTTTGGGGTTATATATTATTTGTTATGTTTAAAAAAATATTAATATTAATTAATATGTTAGTGCTATTGCATAGCAATACACAAGCTCAAAAGTTTGGAGGTGGAGGATATTTTGGTGTTGTGGCAAGTCAAATTTCGGGGGACCAGCTAGCAGGTTTTAATAAAGCAGGTTTAGATTTAGGTTTTTTTACTAATTTAACAAGCAATAATAAAAAAATATCTTTACAATTAGAACTTGCGTATCTTCAAAAAGGTAGCCGTGACAATGCAAACCCTGACAAAGGTGATTATGTATCTTATTTATTACGACTTAATTATGCTGAAATATCATTATTGGCAAGATATAACGCTTCAAATATTTTTTCTTTCGAAGCAGGACCTGCTATAGGTTATCTTTTTAATGTTGTCGAAAGAGATCAATATGGTGAGCTACCTAATACTAATTTGTTTAAAAAAAGTGATTTAAATATTATAGGAGGTATTCATTATAATGTTAATCAAAATATAAAAATAGTGTTTAGAGCAGCTAATTCTTTATTGCCTGTTCGAAAACATAAAGGAGGTGGTACTTATAGGTTGAATAAAGGGCAATATAATTCTTTACTTTCTTTAACTTTGCATTATACTTTTAAAATTAAAAGTGAACAAAATGAATGATAATAAAATAATTTTAGGTATTACCGGAGCAAGTGGCTCAATATATGCACAAAATATTATTAATAAACTTTTAACATTGCATGATATTAAGTTAGATGTTATTTTTTCTGAAACAGCCATTAAAGTTTGGCAACATGAATTAGGGGAACTTAATTTTAAGAAGTTTCCTTTCAATATCTTTAATAATTATGATTTTTTTGCTCCTCCTTCATCTGGTTCATCTGCTTATGATGCAATGATAATTTGTCCTTGTACTATGGGGACTTTGGGCAGAGTAGCCTCAGGAGTATCTGTTGATCTTATATCTCGTTCAGCAGATGTAATGCTTAAAGAAAGAAAAAAAGTTATTTTTGTAATAAGAGAAGCTCCATATAATTTGATTCATATTAAAAATATGGAGAAGATTACACTTGCAGGAGGTATAATATATCCAGCAAGTCCTTATTTTTATAGCAAACCTTCTGATGTTAAGGAAATGATAACAACAGTTACCGATAGAGTATTAGAATTAGCTGGCATTAGAGCGAATACTTTTAGATGGTCATAATTTATTTATTCAAATATTAAGAAACTGTTAAATTTCTAATAAGATTATTTAAGCCACATCTTTTTATAGATGAAGAAGCAAATAGTTTGTTAAATTGTGACTTTGATAATTCATTGATTTTATCATTTAAAACATTTAATTCTTTAATAGGTTCGAAAAAAGGCTCATTATGGTAAGTGGCGTTTTTATTGTATGGGCAAACGTTTTGACAAATGTCACAACCAAAGATCCATCCGTATAATAATTTAGCTTCATCATTTGTATAATTCCCTTTTTTTTCAATAGTTAAATATGAGATA
>DAOTOD010000046.1:0-7357 GCA_035451165.1 Bacteroidales bacterium | reverse complement strand
AAAAATATTATAAAATTAATATTAAAAGACCTTAACCTTGACCCTAAATTATATCACCCTTCTTTTATAATGCAAAAAATAACTACTGCCAAAACTAATATGATTGATGCTGTTCAATATAATAATTTACCTGAACTCCTTCTACAAGACAAAATAGCAGGTAAACCTTTCATTGGACAAATATATCTTGAGTATCAAAAAAGATTAAAAAAATATTTTGCAATGGACTTTGATGATATTCTATTATATACCTATGACTTACTTGATAAAAATTCAACTACTCTCCTAAAATATCAAAATAAATTTAAATATATACTTGTTGATGAATATCAAGATACTAATGAAGTACAATACCTTATCATCAAAAAACTTTCAGCTCGTCATGAAAATATTTGTGTAGTAGGTGATGACGCCCAAAGTATTTATTCTTTTAGAGGTGCAAATATTAAAAATATACTAAACTTTAAAAATGACTATCCTGATTATAAAGAATTTAAATTAGAACAAAATTATAGAAGTACAAAAACAATAGTAGCTGCAGCTAATAGTATAATAGTTAACAATAAAAATCAAATTTTTAAAACTATATGGACAAGTAATGAAGAAGGACCACACATAAAAATATTAAGAGCAATATCTGATAATGAGGAAGGTAATATTATAGCTAACACAATCTTCGAATATAAAATAAATGAACACCTAGCTAATAAAGATTTTGCTGTACTATATAGAACAAATTCACAATCAAGAGCTATAGAAGAAGCTTTAAGAAGATTAAATATACCATATAAATTATATGGAGGCATTTCTTTTTATAAAAGAAAAGAAATAAAAGATTTATTAGCATATTTTCGCTTAAGTATAAATCCTAAAGATGATGAAGCTTTATTAAGAATAATTAATTATCCAGCTAGAGGAATAGGAAAAACAACAATTGAAAACCTTATTGTAGTAGCTAATAAAGCTAATAAAACTATTTGGGAAGTAATTAATAATCCACAAGAAAATAATCTTATATTAAACAAAAACACTTTACAACAAATTGCTAATTTTGTAATAATGATTAAAAGTTTTAATACTATCATTAAACAACAAAATGCTTATAATGCAGCAAAAGAAATAGCTTCTTCATCTGGAATACTTAAAGAATTATTCGAAGATCATAGCCCGGAAGGAATAACAAGATATGAAAACGTCGAAGAATTATTAAATGCTATTAAAGAATTTTCAGAAAAAACTCCTATTAACGATAATATTAACAATATAAAAACTCTCGATGAATTTATGCTCGATATAGCCTTACTTACTGATTCAGACGTCGAAGATAAATCTGCCGATAATAATAAAGTATCTTTAATGACAATACATGGTGCTAAAGGGCTTGAATTCCCTTATGTTTTTATTTGTGGATTAGAAGAAAATTTATTCCCCTCTATAATGGCAATGAACTCAAGAGAAGAAATTGAAGAAGAAAGACGTTTGTTTTATGTTGCACTTACAAGAGCACAAAAAAGAGTTTTTCTTTCTTATGCAGAATCTCGTTATAAATTCGGAGAACTAATATATTGTAACCCAAGTAGATTTATATATGAAATCGATAAAAAATTAATAGATAACATTCAACAAGTTAATAATGTATATTCTGATAATAATATTGATCTTAAAAATTCAACAAATAAAAATAAATTAATACCTCTTAATTATATAAATAATAACGAACCATATAATAAATTTAAAACAGACGATACACAACTAATAAAAAAAGGTGTAACAGTTCAACATCAAAGATTTGGTTTAGGCAAAGTAATTGATATTGAAGGACAAGGAAATAATAAAAAAGCTACCGTAATTTTTAACTCTGTAGGAAAAAAACAACTTTTACTTAAATTTGCTAAGCTTACAATATTACAATAAAATTATTTATATTTGTATGGTATAAATTACTTCAAATAAAACATTCAAAAAATTTTCATAAAAACACAAAGCAATATTTTTATTTATTTTACTTAATATAAATCAAGAATGGAATATAACACAACAAGAGATAAGCTCATACTCCCCGAATATGGACGTAATATACAAAAAATGGTACAATATGCTTTAACTATTGAAGACCGAGAAATGAGAAACAAAGCAGCAAAAGCTATTGTCGCAGCAATGGGGCAAATTAACCATCAAAATAAAGATACAGCTGACTTTAAAAGAAAACTATGGGACCATTTATTCATTATAAGTGAATTTAAACTTGATGTTGATTCGCCTTACCCTAAGCCAGATCCTAACCAATTTGTTAATGTCAAACCCCAAAAAGTCTCATATCAAAATAATAATATTAAATTTAAACATTACGGATATAACATTCAAAGAATTATTGAAAAAGTATCGGAATACCCAGAAGGTGAAGAAAAAGAAGCTTTAATAATACATTGTGCTAATACTCTTAAAAAAATGTATATGATATGGAACCGCGAAACTATACCTGACGAAACTATAGCCTCACATCTTGAAATTTTATCTAATGGTAAACTTAAATTAAAAGAATCTGTAAAATTAGAACAACTACAATCACTAAAAAATAAAAAAAGAAAATTTAATAATGGCAATAAATATAATAACACTTATAATCAAAAAAATTATAAAAATCAAAAGAAAAATAAAAGTTAGTTAATTATCAATGAATACTTTTGAAATACAAGGAGGCAAAAAACTGAAAGGAACTATAGAACCTCAAGGCGCAAAAAATGAGGCTTTGCAAGTTATTTGTGCTACATTACTTACCTCTGAACAAGTTGTTATCGACAATATCCCTGAAATTATTGACGTAATAAAACTCATTGATATATTAAAATTGCTTGGAGTAAAAATAGAACGTTTAAAAAAAGGAACTTACTCTTTTCAAGCTGATGCTATTAACATAGAAAAATTTAATTCTCAGGAATTTATAGATAAAATGACAGGGTTACGAGGATCAATAATGATTCTCGGGCCTTTAATTACACGATTTGGAATAGCAATGGCACCTAAACCAGGAGGAGATAAAATAGGACGTCGTAGAATTGATACACACCTCATAGGATTACAAAAATTAGGTGCTACAATAGAAATAAATAGAAAAAATAATACTTATATATTAAATTCAAAAAAACTCAAAGGAACATATATTTTACTAGATGAAGCATCTGTTACAGGAACTGCAAATATTATAATGGCTGCAACATTAGCCGAAGGAACTACTACAATATTTAATGCTGCATGTGAACCCTATATATTACAGTTATGTAAAATGCTTAATAAAATGGGAGCCGATATCTCAGGTATAGGCTCCAACCTTTTAACAATAAAAGGAACAAATAAATTATATGGTACTAAACATTCTATACTTCCAGATATTATTGAAATAGGTAGTTTTATAGGCCTTGCCGCTATGACACAATCTGAAATTACTATTAGCAACGTTGATGTAAATCATTTAGGCTTAATACCTCATGTGTTTCAAAAATTAGGTGTAGAAATACAAACAAAAAATAATAATTTATATATACCTCCTCAAGAAAATTATAATATAGAAACTTTTATTGACGGCTCTATACTTACTATTTCAGACGCACCATGGCCTGGTTTTACACCTGACTTAATAAGTATAGCTCTAGTGACAGCTATACAAGCTAATGGTAGTGTACTTATACACCAAAAAATGTTCGAAAGTAGATTGTTTTTTGTTGATAAATTAATCGAAATGGGAGCACAAATCATTTTATGTGACCCACATCGTGCAACTGTTATAGGACTTAATAGAAAATATCCTCTTAGAAGTATAAATATGTCATCACCTGATATAAGAGCTGGAGTTGCACTACTAATAGCTGCCTTATCAGCTGAAGGTACAAGTATTATATCAAATATAGAACAAATTGACCGTGGCTATGAAAACATTGATCAACGACTAAACCAACTTGGAGCTGAAATAAAAAGAATTTAAGAAATGACAAGCTCTCTTCTGCCTTTATGACTGTCTTAACACTGATTAATAAATATAAGTTATGCCAATTTGTCGCCTCTATTACTTCTGGCAAAAATGTTGTGTCGCCTATCTTGCATAAAATAAAATACTTGTAAATAATTCTAAATTAAAATTGTTAATATGAAAAAACAAAAAAAACAAACACAAAAAAATGACATTACTGAAAATTTAACAAACCAAAAAAACGATACTACTGAAAATAATCAACAAACAATAAGCGATACAAAAACGGAAGAACTAAAAACAAAAGAACAACCTAAAGAATCTAACAAAACTGACCAAACAAAAGATAATGAAATAGAACTTCTTAAAAATAATGTAGCTGAACTTAATAATAAATACTTACGTCTATTAGCTGAATATGATAATTATAGAAAAAGAACTATGAAAGAAAAAGCTGAATTAATGAAAACAGCTACCGCAGAACTTTTAATTAACCTACTCCCCATAACAGATGATTTTGAAAGAGCTATACAATCTACTTCACAATCATCTGATATACAATCTGTTATAGAAGGTGTCAAACTTATCCAACAAAAATTTATCAACTTTTTAACTAAAAACGGTATTGAAGAAATTAAAAGTATTGGAGAAAAATTTAATACCGACTTACATGAAGCTATTAATGTAAAACAATCAGAAAACGAAGAACAAAAAGATACTATTGTAGAAGAAATACAAAAAGGTTATACTTTACACGGTAAAGTTCTAAGACACGCTAAAGTAATAGTAGCTAAATAAATTATCTTAACTTTTAAAACTTAAACATAATGGCTAAAAGAGATTACTATGAAGTTCTAGGTGTTAGCAGAAATGCTTCTGAAGCCGAAATAAAAAAAGCATACAGACAATTAGCTTTAAAATACCATCCCGATAGAAATCCAGGCGACAAAAATGCTGAAGAAAAATTTAAAGAAGCTGCTGAAGCATATGAAGTACTAAGTAATCCTGAAAAAAGAAGTAGATATGATCAATTCGGTCATGCAGGCTTTTCTGCTGGAGCAGGTAGCGGATTTAATGGTGGAATGAGTGTTGATGAAATACTAAGAAGACACTTTGGAGATAGTTTTAGTTTCGATGATTTATTTGAAACAGCTTTCTTTGGTAGCAGTAGTAGCAAACAAAAAAGCCGTAATATAACCAAAGGCTCTAATCTTAGAGTCAATTTAAAACTTACTCTTGAAGAAATACTAAATGGTGTTGAAAAAAAAATAAAATTAAACAAATATATAAAATGTAAAGACTGTAATGGTACGGGTGCAAAACAAGGAAGCTCTTATACAACATGTTCATATTGCCGAGGTACAGGACAAATAACTAAAATAACTAGTACTTTTTTTGGGCAAATGCAAACACGCTCTACTTGTCCCTATTGTGGTGGTGAAGGTAAAATAATTGCTGAAAAATGCAATACTTGTAATGGAGATGGCATAATAAAAGGTGAAGAAATCATAGGCATTAATATACCTGCTGGTGTTAGTGAAGGCATGCATCTCACAGTTAGCGGTAAAGGTAACGCAGCACCTCGCAATGGAATACCGGGCGATTTAATTATTAAAATAGAAGAAATAGAACACCCTTATCTTAAAAGAGAAGGTAATCACTTAATTTATGAACATTTTTTAAGCTTTCCAGAAGCAGCTTTAGGTACAAAGATAGAAGTGCCAACATTAGAAGGTAAAGCTAAAATTACAATACAACCAGGAACACAGCCTGGTAAAATATTAAGACTAAAAGGTAAAGGACTACCAGATATAAATAAATACGGTAGAGGAGATCTTTTAGTAAATATAAGCGTTTGGATCCCACAAAACTTATCTAAAGAGGAAAAAATAATACTACAAAAATTACAAAACTCCGAAAATTTTATCCCTAAACCATCTTCTCAAGATAAAAATATATTTGGAAGAATGAAAGATTTTTTTCAATAAAAACATACTTAAATCACATAGTATTTCTTTCTATTTATTTTGTTTATAAATTTGTATAATTATAAACATACTCATTTTATTTTATGGATACACTCAAAACAATTATCGAATCTGCATGGGAAAATCGTTATTTGTTAGAATCTTCAGAAGTAACAATTGCTATAAAAAAAACCATTGAACAGCTTAATCAAGGGCTTATAAGAGTGGCACAAGCTAGAGATAACGGAATCTGGGAAATTAATGAATGGATTAAGAAAGCTATAATTCTTTATTTTTCTATTCAAAAAATAGAATTTTTCAATATAGGTCCTCTCGAATTCGCTGATAAAATCCCTCTTAAATCAGGTTATAAAAATTTGAATGTAAGAGTTGTTCCTCATGCTATTGCAAGGTACGGTTCTTATATAGCTCCAGGTGTTATAATGATGCCTTCTTATATAAATATTGGGGCCTACGTTGATTCTGGAACTATGATTGACACATGGGCAACAGTAGGGTCTTGTGCACAAATAGGCAAGAATGTTCATATAAGCGGTGGTGTAGGTATAGGAGGCGTCCTTGAACCGATACAAGCTTCACCTGTCATAATAGAAGATTATTGTTTTATTGGCTCAAGAAGTATAATAGTTGAAGGTGTTCATGTAAGCAAAGAAGCTGTTATAGGAGCTAATGTACTAATAACCGCTTCAACTAAAATTATCGACGTATCTGCTGAAAACCCGATTGAATATAAAGGATACATACCTCCCCAATCAGTAGTAATATCAGGATCTTTTACTAAAAAATTTCCTGCAGGCATGTATAATATTCCATGTGCTTTAATAATAGGTAAAAGAAAACAATCTACTGATAAAAAAACTACTCTAAACGAAGCTTTAAGAGAATATAATATTTGTGTTTAGTACTATTAAATAAATTTTTAACATTGAACAAAATACTACTTATACAAACTGCTTCTATAGGAGATGTAATACTCGTAACCCCAACTATAGAAAATATACACCAAGTATATCCTTTAGCCCAAATAGATATTTTAATAAAAAAAGGTAACGAGGCTCTTTTCGAAAATCATCCATTTATAACAAATGTGATAACATGGGACAAAACAAATAATAAATACATCAATCTTGTTAAAATAATAACAAGAATAAGAAAAAATAAATATGATGCAGTTGTTACTTTTCAAAGATTTTTAACAACAGGTTTAATTACAGTATTTTCAGGAGCTAATATTAAAATTGGCTTTAATAAAAATCCCCTTTCTTTTTTATTCAATAAAAAATGTAAACATACTCAAAATAATATACACGAAATAAATAGAAATTTAGAATTAATATCTTTAATAACAAACCATAAAAAGGGTAACATTAAATTATATCCTTCTGAAAAAGATTTCGAACAAGTA
>DAOTOD010000045.1:0-7386 GCA_035451165.1 Bacteroidales bacterium | reverse complement strand
ACTAGAACATCTACATTTTTAACTAATTTTAGTAAAATTTCTTTGCCTTTTGGGTTTTTAAGGTTTAGGGAGATACTTTTCTTGCCCCTGTTAATGCTCATAAAATATAAGCTACGGCCGTTTTTAAAAGGGCCAAATTGTCTGCTATCGTCACCTTTTTCAGGCATTTCAACTTTAATTACTTCTGCACCTAAATCGCTTAATAACATAGTGCAAAAAGGACCTGCAAGTACTCTAGACAGGTCGAGTATTTTAACATTTTCTAATGGTTTAGACATTTTTACTTATGCTTCGTTTTAATATATTCAAGTGCTATCTTTTCTGCGGTTAAAGGCATTGATTTTAAACGAATTCCTAATGCATCTTCTATAGCATTTGCTATCATAGGAGCTGCAGGTAACATAGTATGCTCTCCCATACCTCTTGCTCCAAAGGGTCCATCAGGTTGCGCAACTTCAATAATTATAGGTACTATTTCATCAGGTATATCCATTGAAGTAGGTATTTTATAGTCGGTAAAGTTTGGATTTAACATACGTCCTTTTTCATCGAAACGGATATCTTCATACAAAACAGTTGCAAGGCCTTGTAAGAGGCCTCCTGTTATTTGCCCTTTAACTAAATCGGGATTAATAGCTTTACCTGCATCTACTGCTTCAACAGCTTTAAGTACTTTTATTTTTCCTGTATCTTTGTCTATTTCTATTTTAACAGCAGCAGCTCCAACTGTATAATGAACATTAGGATGCCCACCTTGGCTGGTTTCAGGGTCACTGTTAGTTGAAGAAAATTCAGGCATAAAGACACCTTTTCCTATTATAGGGCCACCTTTGTAAGTGCCGTCTTCGGATTGAATACCATTAATAACAAAATCTTTAAGAGGAAGTTTAAAATTCTTTTTGGTATAGCATTTAACTGCTTCATCTTCGAGATATAGCATGTCTTTAGGTAAATGTAGTGTTTTTGATACTATGTTAAATATTTGTTCTTTAGCGTCTAAGGCAGCTTGTTTAACTGCATTACCTGTTGACCACGTAATATGTGAGGCTACTGTTTGCCATTCGTATGGATTACGGTCAGTATCAGGATTTTCTACTCTAATTTTTGAAACAGGGACAGAAAGTATTTCTGAGGCTATTTGAGCCATAACAGTAAGAAAACCTTGTCCTATGTCCATAGCAGAAGCTAAGATATTAATACTTCCATCTTCATTAAATTTTAAGAAAGCGGAAGAAGAAGCATTAGGTGGCATAGCAGGGGCTTTCCAAAAAAGAGCAAAACCTTTGCCTATAGCTTTTTTAGGATTATCAGATACTTCTTTTTTGCCCCATTCAATTTCTTTTTCAACTTTTGAGATTGCCTCTAACAAGCCATTAGGATTCATTTCAGCGCCATAAGCTAAACTATCACCTTCTTTTATAGCGTTAAGTTTTCGGAATTGTACAGGGTCTATTTTTAAAGCAGTTGCAATTCTATTTATATGAGATTCTAAGCCAAATAAAAATTCTGAGTACCCAAAACCTCTGTAAGCACCAGTAGGTGGCATATTAGTATATATGCATATAGAGTCAATATAAATATTAGGTATTTTATATGGGCCAATAGCCGATAAGCCAGCTGCGTTAACTACGTTAGCACCATATTCTACATAAGCTCCGGCATCCCAGTAAAGCTGATGTTGCATAGCAGTAATAGTTCCATCTTTTTTGACGCCCATTTTTATTTTTGCTACTACACCGAGTCTTTGATAGGTATTATAAAATTCTTGAGCTCTGTTCCATCTTATTTTTACAGTATAACCTTTTAATTTAGTAGCTAGAGCGGCAGATAATATTTCCATAGTAACACCTGCTTTTCCACCAAAGCCTCCGCCTACGTGAGGAGCAATGACTCTGACATCTTTATGTTGAATTCCTAGTGACGAAAGAGCTTCGGCAAATAAATGTCTTTGTGTAAAGGGAGATTGTGAAGATGCCCAGACTGTTAATCGGCCACTTAGGTCATATTTTGCAATAGCTACATGTGTTTCTATTGCACAATGAGCATATCGTGGAACTTTGTAAGTATCTTCTAAAATAAAATATGCTTCAGCAAATCCTTGGTCTATATTTCCTTTTCTTATCTTTCTCCAGTGTGCTATATTTGTGCCTGCCTTTGGGAAAAACCATGGTACATGTTCGTAAGAGCCAAGGTCAGGATGTATTATTACAGAATCATTGTTTAAAGCATCAATTTGGTTAAAAACTTCTGGGAGAGGTTCATATTCTACTTTTACAAGTTTAGCAGCTTTTAGGGCTGTTTTAGGATCACGAGCAATTACAGCAGCGATTTGTTCACCTATAAATCTTACTTTATCTTGAGCAAATATATAGCGGTCCTTCATATAAAGGCCGAATTTAAAAGGAAAATCTTTTCCTGTAAAAATTTTAACTACTCCCGGTATTTTTTCAGCTTCTGAAGTATCTATTTTTTTAATAATAGCATGAGCATGTGTACTTTCAACAATTTCGGCGTACAAAAGATTAGGACCGAATTCAATATCATCAGTATAAATAGCAGCTCCCGTTATTTTTTCAAGGCCGTCGATTCTTGTTACAGGTTTACCTACATATTTTAGATTATTCATTTTTGTTTCCTCCTTTTTTTGAAGTTTCAATTACTGCGTCAATAATAGGTGTATATCCTGTACAACGGCATAAATTACCTGCTAGGGCCTCTTTGATTTCTTCTTTGGATGGATGAGGATTATTCATTAATAATTCGTGAGTTGAGATAATTACACCTGGGGCACAAAACCCACATTGAAAAGAATTCATTTCAACAAAATTTTTTTGCAATATTGTTATATCTTGATTAGATAACCCTTCAACAGTGGTAATTTCGTGGCCATCAACTTCTACAGCTAAAATTAAGCTACTTCTAACACCTTTATTGTCGATCAGTATAGTACATGCTCCACAATCTCCTCGTTCGCAGCCACATTTGGGGCTTTTTATACCGAGTTTATCTCGTAAGACATCTAGCAAAATATCATTGTTGTTTACAGTGATATTTCTAATTTCTCCATTAAGTTTGAATGTTATTTCAGTTGTTTTTTTCATTTTTTAACCTCCCAGATAATTAAATGGTTCAATTTTTTCTCCATTATATCTTTTTAATGCTATATTTAATCCACGTTCAAGCATAACAGAAGCCATATGGAGGCGATATTCTTTACTTGCACGTATATCAGTGATAGGTGATATTTCTGTTGATATAATTTGTTTGGCCTGATTTATTAGGTTTTCGGAGAGTTGGTTACCATTTAGTATATATTCTATTTTGTGAGCTCTTTTTGGGGTAGGGGCTAATGCACATAAAGCTATTTTGTATGAATAATTATCACTTATCATTATACCTATGCCTGCTTGTGCTAAATCTTCTCCTGAATATCTTCCTAACTTTACATAACAAGTGCCATTAGGCTTAGTAGGTTTATTGATTTCTATACTTACAACTGCTTCATTATTTTTAATATTAGTTTTTTTAGGAGCAACGAACCATTCTGATATTGGTATTTGTCTTTGTCCATTAGCACTTATCACATTAATTATGGCTTCATATATTAGCAAAGCTGGTCCTGAGTCTAGTGAAGGGACAGCAGAACATATATTACCTACTATAGTGGCTCTATTTCTTGTGCCTACAGAAGCTACAGTTTTGGCGGCTTCCCATAACAAATAAAGTTCTGATTTTATTATTTCAGAATTGATTAACTGGGAGAAAGTAACGCCTGCTCCAATAAATAACTTATTATTTTCGAGTTGAATTTTATCAATATTGGGAATATTTTTTATATCTATTATTGCTTCAGGAGTTTCAATATCATCTTTGATTTTTAATAATAAATCTGTGCCACCTGCTAAGATTTTAGCTTTTCCTTTGTATTTTTCCAAAAGAGCAGTTACTTCTTTCCAATTATCAGGTTTATAATATTCAAATTCATGTGTTATTGGCATAAGTTAGCCTCCTTAAATTTTTGTGTAATATTTATGGTTCAAATGCTATTACACGGCACATTGAAGATTCTAATTCAATACCGCGTAAAGGGAATAAACCTATCCATAAACGTTTGTTACTTATTTTGTCTATATCACCGCCTATATTTTCGGCATGTACCAATTTTTTAGGGAACAGTTTAAGATGCATTACTTGATAATATTCTTCAGGGGGAAACATTTCGTCCCATGTTTTACTATATTTAGCTTTGAGTTTATTTTCGGCTTCAGCGAAAGATTTTGGGTGCCAGTTTCGAATAATAGTATTCATAGGGTGGTCAGCGCTTCCACAATCTACGCCAATCCATTTTATTTTCATTTCTAATGCCCATTTATGGAAATCGGGACTTGGTCCTGGATGTTTTACAAAATATTTTAACTCGTCAGATTCAGGTTGGTCCCATGCATATTTATGATAGCCTGTATTTATAATTAAGATATCACCTTTTTGTATGTCAACTTTTTTTGTAAGCATTTCAGGAGTATAGAGGTCGTAATCTTCGACTTCATCTGAAATATCGGCTATTACGCCTGGGCCTATCCATTCTTCTATAGGTACTTCTCCTATAGCTCTTCCACTAGCGTGAAAATGGATTTCTCCGTCGATATGAGTACCTACGTGGTTAGAGGTAGTTATTATTTGCCCATTAGCACCTTGCCCCATATGCGCGCCTGCTATTCTTTTAAAATATTGTATTCCTAATGGCATGTAGCTTGGCCAAGGTGGTGTATGAATACTTAAACGTTGCGTTAAGTCATACACTTTTAATTCATTCATAAATTTCAGAAAATCTTTTGTATTCATAATTTTGAAATTTTATAAAAATAAATAATTTATTTTAAAGTTTTAATAAAACCATTGAATGCTTTAATAAAAGGTTCTACAGGTGCTTTTAGTACGCCGGCACCAACTTGTCCTATCCCAGGTTTTTTATGAGCTACTCCTGTATCTATGAAAGGGGTTATATTTTTTTCTATTACTTTAATTACATCAATACCTGTAGGAGTTCCTCTAAAGTTAAGATTGGGTATTTGATAAATATTATTTTCTGCTATTGTAATTTCATACATTTCTAATGTATAATTGATAGCATCTGAAACATTTCCGCCTACGAATTGTACAATTGCTGGTGCTGAAGCTATAGCGAATCCTCCAAGTCCTGCAGTTTCTGTTATGGCACTATCGCCGATATCCGGGTTTGCATCTTTTTTTGTATAACCAGAGAAGTATAAAGCATCTGGTATTGGAGATATACCAGTAAACCAAGTATTGCCTGTGCCTGATAATTGGATTCCCCATTCTGTACCATTACGAGCCATTACGATAACCATACTACTTCCTTTAATATTTCGTGCGGCATCTAAAACAGCTTTAGAAGCAGGCATACTTAAATTTAAGAAAAAATGATCATTATTATTTATAAAATCAAGGACATTAGCAGCATCTTCAATATTATTAGCAGTTCGTAGAATAGCAGGAGCTAAAATTCTATATAATAAAGAAGTTGCAGCTCTATTTCTATTATGTACCTCATCACCCATGTGAAGAGCTTGTGCTATTATATTTTTGATATCAATTTTACCAGTTAATTCTATAGCTTTTTTAAGTATAGGATATAAAGTATTTTTCATCCAGTGAAGTTTATCAATAACATCTTTGTCGTATGCCCCATATCGTAATACTTTCCCTAATCCTTCATTTAGAGTACAGTATGCATAATTACCATATTTTTCGTTTTTAACAATAAAAACGGGCATAGAAGGAGAAATAATTCCGGCCATAGGCCCTACAGAATTATGCTCATGGCAAGGGGCAAATTTTATTTTTCCTGAAGCAGCTAATTTTTCAGCTTCTTTTGGAGTAGAAGCAAGGTTTTCATACATTAAAGCTCCTATTATGGCTCCTTTAGTAGGCCCACACATATTTTCCCATTGAACTGGAGGGCCTGAATGAAGGATAAGATTTTTTTTCATTCCCGGTATTACATTTATAGCTAAGTCTAATCCTAATAAAACAGGAGTGCCATTAAGTAATATTTCGATAGCCTTATTATTAGCTTTTTCTATTAAAGTTTTGTTTTTATTTATAAGAGCAAAGGCTTCGAGGTTGTTTACTAAAGGAGGTTTCCAATCTACTTGTAAGGCTTCAACACCTGAATTTTTAAGATCATTATAAAATACTTCTAGGCCTAAGTTTATGATTTTTAATTGTTTATTAAATAAATTATTAAAAGACATATTCAACTCCTTTCAATTTAATTATATTACCAGCAAGTTTGCTTGCATATGCGTTTGATTCAGCTACTATAACACCATTGTTTGTTAGAGAATGTATAATTTCATTTTTATTTTGGGGATCTTTAGCAGTACCTATAATAGGGCATATTATTATTAAATCTTTTCGTATTTTTTTAATTTTTTTAATAACAGGTATAATGTCATTTAAAGGATTAAGATTAGCTCCATATCCGAGTACTATATCCATAAGTATTACTCCAACTTCTTTATTTTTGGCTTCTTCATATAATTGTTTCATTCGTAATGAAAAATATATCATAGGATGAGGTTTACCTATAGTAAATTCATCATCTCCAAGATCTATTACAGTATTATTTATGGATTTAAGTGAGTTTTTTAATTTAAATTTATTATTTATTGGGGTATTACTATATATTTCATCAATGTAATTTGAAAGAATTAGTTGAGCTTCGTAACAAAGAGTTCCTCCACTATATAAGCCACGTAGGTATTTACCTTTTGTTTTTGAAGCCAGTTTTTGAGCTAATTTAGATATTTCTAAGTCTTTTAAATATGCATTATTTTGTATGCTTTTACAATCATCATTTTTAGATAAAGCTACTGCTATTAACGCACTTTCTTCAAGTGTATTGGCATATATTATCCCAGTTTTTGAAATCAGGTCAGGTTTAGCTCCGAGGAATAAAGCTATAATTGGTTTGTTAATTTTTTTAGTTTCATTAATTATCTTATTTAAAGTATTAGGATGGGGAGGTTTTGATATGAGTAATATTATTTTAGTGTTATCGTCTTTGCCCAAAGCTTTAAGTGATTCTATAAACATAATACCACCAACTTCGTCTTTAATATCTCTACTGCCAGTTCCTATTGCTTGTGATATACCACAACCTGCTTCTGATATTAAACTACTTACTTCTTGCAACCCTGTTCCTGAAGCAGCTATTATTCCTATATTGCCTTTGTTAGTAGCATTAGCAAAGGCTAGTGGTACCCCATTTATTATTGCAGTTCCACAATCAGGACCCATTAGTAGTAACTTTTTTTTAGCAGCATAATTTTTAAGTTTTATTTCATCTTCAAGAGATACATT
>DAOTOD010000044.1:0-7572 GCA_035451165.1 Bacteroidales bacterium | reverse complement strand
GTTCCTTCAATCTTTGCTCCTATGAATATATCTTGTAAGGCTTGATAAAATTTGTGCTCGTTGTTCATAGTGTGTTTATTTTTCAAAAATAAATTAAGTTGTAAAAATAATTAAAATGTCGTTTAATTTGTAATGAATATATTTTCCTTTGTATTTTTAGGAAATATACATTAATAATTGTAAATAATATTAAATATTTAATATTTTGGTTAACTTGCTTGTCGAATAGCTTTTTAATGATTAACTTTTTGAAAAGTCAATAAATTTATTGTTTTATGGTTTCAATTTCAATGTTGTCAGGGGCTTGGTCATCTAAAATGGGTTGCTCGAGTAAATGGTTTGGTAAGAAAAATTTATTAGCTATAAGAGTTGGTATTACAGCACTTGCAATTACTACACCTACAATATACGAATACTGTGCTTGTGATATAATGTTGTTAGAAAGTCCAAATAGTGCAGAAATTGTCCCAAAAGTCAAACCTGTCGATATAAGCAATGTGTAGTACCATTTTTCTTTTTTATTATTTCTAAAATTATTTATTGCAGGATATAATCCGAAAATTTTTGCAAATACTTTTCCACCAAAAAGTAAAATAAAAATTACAGGAGCTGCAATTAGAGAAGGTATTGACACAAGAGCGCCGGCTCTTAAAAAATATAGAGGGGTTAAAAAGCCAACAGTAAAGGTTCTTAACCTTCTTATAAAAAAAGTGTCTTTTTCTATGGTTTTTGCTAATAACATACCTATTATATAAGCAGGTAGAACAGGTTCACTACCGGACCATAAAGCAAGTGTTCCCATTGATAATAATACAAACAATATCCATTTAGTACGAATAGCAGCAGTTTTATAAGCAAAATGTTTTATAAGAAAATTAGTAATTGTTGGTAATATAAATATTAAAATAGTTATTACTCCAAGAAATATCAAAGTTTTATATGTGAAAGGGGCAAATATTAACCCTAATCCTATTACTGTTCCTAAGTCATTAACAAAACAAGCTCCTAATATCCCTTTTCCATATTCTGTTTTATTAAAACCGTATTCAAGCATTACTGAATATACAACCGCCATCGAAGTTGTAGATAAAGCTATACCTGTCAGTAAACTTGCTCTTAAATTCCAACCAATCAAAAAATAGGCTATCAGAGAGCAAATGATAAATGGAGCTAAAAAGCCAAGCAATCCAACAATTAAAACCTCTTTTAATTTTGATTTCATTACATCAGGATTTAATTCTGCTCCTGCAAGAAAAGTGAGCATAATTGCACCAATACCAGTACTAAATTTTAACCAATCTGCATTTAAGGCAAGTTTGTTTGTGTAATTAAATTTAAAGGCTATGTAGCCAATAATTGCTCCAATGATAATTTCCATTAAAGCTATTGATATTTTTAAACGATTTGCAAGAATGGTTGACAAAACAGCTGCTAAAAACCAAAATGCTAAAAGAAAATAAATACTATCCATAAAAATAACTCCTCTAATAATTTTAATATTAGTAGGAGTTATCAGCATTATTGCAATTTAAGGTGAACTCCATCACCTCTTTACAAATTGCAAAAATATTTAATAATTTGTAATTTACAAAAAGATGCTGTTAAATAAAACTTTATAATTTTCAGAATATGGGATTATTAGTGTGTGTGAGATATTTTTATGTATAAATTTGTCTTATAATTTGTTAGGTTTTAATAAAATATTTTGTAAAAAGTTGATTTTTTGTTGTTTTATTATTTAGTCTGTCTCAAAATTATGTTTGTTGTAGTAAATTTGGTGTAAGTTGGTATTGTAATTTGTAAAAAAGTAGTTATTTACAATAAATATTAATTAATTGTGCTGCTTCTTTTTCTCCTAAAGCGTCAGCTTGGTAGAAATCATTACAAGCACTTTTTTTATCATTAATTTTTATATATGCTTTCCCTCTGTTTATTATGGCATATGAGTTTTTAGGATTTAAATTAATAGCTTTATTGTAATCAGATATAGCAGCTTCATAATTTTTAAGATTATAATATGCAAAGCCTCGGTTACTATATGCAATAGAATAAGAACTATCTTTAGATATTGCTTTATTACATGCGACTATAGCTTCTTCATATTTACCTATTGAATTATTTACCCAACCAATATTGTTGTACGCATCAACATAATTAGTATCAATATAAATAGCTTTTTTAAAATATTGTAGTGCTTCTTGATAATGTCTTAATTCGTGTAAGGCATAGCCTTTACCATTGTAATAATATATATTAAGGCTATCGATTTTAATAGCTTTTGAAAAATCTTCAAGAGCATCTTCATAATCTTTAATTGAAATTTTTGCCCAACCTCTATTGTAATATGCTTCTGCATTATTGGGAGATAATTTTATAGCTTTGTTGTAGTCTTGTATAGCTTCATTATACTTACCTAATACATGCTTTTCCCAACCTCTTTTTAAATATTCTTCTGCATTTTCTTCTTTTGTAGTACACGAATTAAATATTGTTGCTATTACCAATACTACAATTAATGTTAAAATTTTATATAGCAAAGAAAAATTCATATACTCATTAATTGTTTTTTTAATAATTATTTTAATTTTTGCAAATAAATATATACAAACGTAAAAGTTTTTTTTAAAATTACAAATATTTTTTTAATAATTGTTTTTAAATGAAAAATGGATTATATTGTTATTCTGCTATAATACTAGCAGCTGGTACTTCTGGGCGTATGGGGCAACATAAAGCTTTACTGAAATTTGATGATAATAATACTTTTATCGATAATATTATTAATTCAATGATTGAAGCTAATTGTAAAATATATGTAGTTGTTAATCCTAGTATTAAAGAGTATTTTAAAAATTATCGTGTTCCTATTAATGTTATCGTTAATGATAAGCCTGAATTAGGAAGAGCAAGGAGTTTGAAATTAGCATTAAAAGAAATCAATGGTACTGCTGATGTATTCATTCATAATTGTGATAACCCTTATTGTAATCCTAATTTATTAAGAAAAATGTATAATGTTTTAGAAGAAGATTCTTATGTAGTACCAGTTTTTAAAAATAAAGGAGGACACCCTATTTTAATAAGTAAAACTTTACATAAATACTTACTTAATATTGACGATAACGCTAATCTTAAAAAAGTTTTATTAGATTTTAAAAAAATTAAAATAGAAACTAATGATGATAAGATATTGTTTAATATCAATACACTTGAAGAATATAATTTGTTTTTAGAAATAAATAAAAGTTGAAAATTATATTTTTAAAAATCAGAATTTATGGAGTTTTTAAATAATTTTACAATTTATTTTTAAGGATGTTATTATGATAAATAAAATTTATAATTTTTTAAGAATTTTTGTAGTTATAATACTAATATCTTGCAATAATAAACACGAGACCAAATTAATAACGCAAACTGATACTACTATTCCTGAAATATCAGACATTAATCAAAAAATAAAATTAGATCCTAACAATCCTGAATTATATAAAAAAAGAGCTGAAGTTTATATAAAATTGAAAAAAATTGATGAGGCTTTACTTGATATAAATAGAGCTTTAACTATTGATTCATCAAAAGCTGCTTATTTTATAACTCGCTCTGATATTTATTTTGCAGGGGGGCAAGTTACTAAATGCAAAGAATCGCTACAAAAAGCTTTAATTATAGATCCTAAAAATGAAGAAGCTATATTAAAATTGGCTGAATTATACTTTTATTTTAAAGATTATAATAACACATTTAATTTCTTAATAAAGCATATAAACTTAACCCCAACAATGCTAAAGTATGGTTTATGAGGGGAATGACTTATAAAGATATGGGAGATACAAATAAGGCTATTAAATCGCTTACAGAAGCTGTTCAAATTGATCAAAATAACTATGAAGCATATTTATACTTGGGTATTTTATATGCTGGACGTAAAAACCCTCTTGCAATAGAATATTATAAAAATGCTTTAAATATAAAACCAGCTATACCAGAAGCTTTATACAATCTTGGTTTGTTTTACCAAGAAACAGGTGATTATGATAAAGCTATACAAACTTATACAATGATTACAACACAAAATATAAATCCCGATAGCCCTCAATATATATTCCTTAAACATGCTTATTATAATATGGGATATATTAATTTACAATATACACAATTATATATGCAAGCAGTCAAACATTTTACATCCGCAATTAATATTGACCCTTATTTTGTTGAAGCTTATTATAATCGTGGCTACTCTTATGAACTTATGGGCGATGTTATAAAAGCTCGCAAAGATTATGAAAAAGCTCTAAAAATAAGAGTAAATTATGATATGGCTTTGCAAGGTCTTAATCGCCTTGATAAACTTGATAAAACTTTACGTTTAAATTAAATTTTTTAATTGTGTAAATTAGCTTAAATGAAAATCAAATATAACTATTTATTTTTAATAGTACTTTTTATATCAAAGAGTTTGAATAGTCAAAATTTTCAATGCCCACGTGGCTTTATTGATTGTAAAGGACGATGTGGCCTTTTTGTTGACGCCGATAGTAATGGTTATTGCGATTATACTATATTGTCCGATGAAGCTTTGCTTATGATTAAAGCTTATAAGGATTCAATAATGAATATTAAAAATAAAAATAAACAACTTAACTTAAATAATAAAATAAAAAATACTACTACTACTACTACTACTACTACTACTGAGCATAGTCAATCGTTAGTAATAAATAATGTAGATAAAATTCATAATAAATTTAATGATAGCGGTTTAACTGTAATAGATAGTTGTTATAGATCATCGTATATTAAAAATGAAAGAAAAATAACTAAATGCTCATACCCTTTTATAAGCATAGCAATACCTTTAATACTTATATATATTTTATCGTTGATACTAGTTTCCAAAAAAATTATAACTAAACGAACACAACGAAAATTCTGGAATATTTTGTTATTATTAACATTTATAATTACAGGATTATCAGGTTTAATAATGGTTATTATGATTAATTACGGTTTTTGGCTTGATATTTTAAAAACTTTTTTACTATGGCATGTGATATTTGGTGTTGTAATGGCTTTTATCGGAATATTTCATTTATTATGGCACCTAACTTATTATAAGCAAACTATAAATAAAATTTTTAAAAAGGTATGAAAAAAAATGAATTTTCTATAAGTGGTGATGAACTACTTAAAAAAATTAAAGAAATAATAAATGAAGGTAATGCAAAAAGAATAATTATTAAAGATAAAAATGGGAATACATATTTGGAAATACCTGTTACTGTGGGCGTAGCAGGTTTAGTATTAGCACCTGTTTTTGCTGCTGTGGGAGCTTTAGCAGCCTTAGTAGCCGATTTTACAATAGAAATAATTCATAAAGGAGAATAAACTGTGCTAAAAAAAATTATTGTATTTGCTTTAATAATTAATTCTTTTTATTATAATTCTCTACTTAAAGCAAATAGTTTATCAAAAAATGCTTATGCTTCTATATTAACTTGTAGCCCAGGCGAGGCAATGTATTCAGCTTTTGGCCATACCGCAATAAGAATCAAAGATAGTATTAATGATATCGACGTAGTTTATAATTTTGGTACTTTCGATTTTAATACATCTAATTTTTATATTAAATTTTCAAAAGGAACTCTTCTATATCAACTCGACGAGGACCCTTATTATGCTTTTGAATATGAATATGAATCCGAAAATCGCTCTGTTAGAGAACAAGTACTAAATTTAACTCAAAATCAACTTGAATTACTTTATTGTTTGTTGCAGGAAAATTTAAAACCTGAAAATAAGTTTTATAAATATGATATATTTTATGATAATTGTTCTACCAGAGTAAGAGATTTGCTTGAAAAAGTATTGGGTCAAAGTAAAATTCGTTATTTCGAAAAAAAAGATAATAAAACTTTTAGAGAATTGTTAAGCCCTTACTTAGAAAATAAGCAATGGACAAAATTAGGAATCGATTTATTGTTAGGCTTGCCTATTGATAAAACAACTAATAGAAGAGAAACTTGTTTTTTACCTTATGGCTTATACGAAGTTATTGGTGAAATACAAAATCCTATTAATAATCAAAAACTTGTTCTATCAGATAAAGAAATTATATCTAAAAATTATTTTATAACTTATAAAAATTATTTTTCACCTGAATTATTATTTTGGACCTTATTAATAATAATTATTATTTTTAATGCTTATCAAATATTAAAATTAAAAAATAATTGGTTGATTTTAAGTAAAATTATATTTAGTATTGTCGGATTTTATGGGTTATTAATATTAACTCTAATGTTATGGAGCGAGCATGCTTCGGTTTCCCCTAATTTAAATATTGTATGGAGTGGCATTTATATTTTACCTTTTTATTGGTTTTATTCAAAAAAACTAAAATATAAATGGATGAAAATTTATTATGTGATATTATTAGCTATAATAAGTTTATTTTTATTATCTTTCTACTTTTTACCACAAAAATTTAATTTTGCTGTTTTACCTATAATATTAATTTTATTTATCGAAAATTTATCTATACTTATCAGTATTTACTTTAACAAGTAATAGCCAAGTGTACATTTTAAGCAATTTTTAACATTACAATACATTGTCTTTAATTCAATAAGTCCTTGAGAATCAGCAGCATTTAAAGCTTTTATCCCGTTTGCTCCCCATTTACGTATTATTTTGTTGTCTTCTGCCGGAAGTGCATAAAGTATGTCTAAAGCTTTTTGCTTTATCTTCAAATCTTTCATATAATGACCATAAGTAAACAAAGCTGGTACTACAGAATTTATAAGTATTGATGTAATAGCTGCTATACTTAATTTTTTTATAAAATAATTGCTGGCTTTTTTATCAAAACAAAAATGATTATTCCAATATTCAGATGATGTTTGTTCAAATAATTTGATTATATCATCTGTCTTAGATTCAATAATGGCCCTGAAAATAGGATAAGCGGTCTGCAATAAATTAGCAAATTGTGAAATTCTTATCGTAGGAAAACCTGTTGGTCGTATCCTTAAAAACTTCCATTCATGTTTATTCATAGATGTTAGCTTATGTTTATTAGCTAAATGCTGGTAATGTAAAAGTAATTTGCGAGGATATTCATCATGTAAGCTTGAATTAATTAAACCTGCTTGTCCATATAATAATGCTTCCAATGCAAAAACAGAAGAACCTTCTTTAATGAGTAATTTTAAAGGTGTAATACAAGTTAGCCTGTAAAAAGATAAAGAATTAACACTAAAACCAAATGATTTCCCAAGTAACCTGTAAAAATATTCTTCCCAGTCATTTTTTAAACTTGCTATTTCTGCCAAAAAAAATGACAGTTTTCTTTCATATCTTTCTATTGATAAACGAGTTAAATAGTTTTTTACAATAATATTTTGTTCAGGAAGAAATTTTATATTTTTTTCACATGGTATCCAACTTTTTGATTTACAAAAGTTTAAATAATTATCATAAATATTGTTCGGAATAAATTTAGAAATGCAAAAAGTTAATATTTGTTGATATGAGGCGTCGAATACATTAATATCGTTTTCGTAAACT
>DAOTOD010000043.1:0-7623 GCA_035451165.1 Bacteroidales bacterium | reverse complement strand
TTTGTTCTACTATCCCAATTTGAGGGGGATTTATACCTTTATAATAACTCACTCCCCCTGATAAATTACCTATTATCATATCTATATAACCATCATTATTAAGATCTGAAACAGCAACTCCCACCCGACTGCCCTTTTTAATATATGACAACATAGGCTCTTTTAAGTAAAATGGATTTATAAGATTATTACTATTAATACTATCATAATATAAAACACTACCTTGTTCAGAGCCGCAAAACAACTTCCATTTACCTGAAGCATCTTTAAAAAAACAAGGAGTACTATAGCCTGTATAAGATACATTATAATCTGTAACATTAACTTTACCTAAACTATCTGTAACTTTCACAAATTCTGGTATTTGTAAAGTGCCAATATTTTTAAAAAAGTTTAAATTACCATTTTTTTCTCCCACAACTAAATCAACAAGATTATCATTATCTAAATCGACAAGTTGTGGAGTGCTAAACTTCCCTACATTCAATGTATCAATACAAATCATAGATTCATTTACCATTATTGGATTATTACCTGAACCTGCTATATTTCTAAAAAAAAGTAATTCCCCCTCACTATCGCCTATAATCATATCAGCATCACCATCATTATCTATATCAGCAAAAGCTGGATAAAGAGCTATTTTATTTAAAGAAGATAAACTAGCAAAATCATTAGTTTGTAATTTAAAAATTGGGTTATATTTATCCCCTATATTTTTATAATATGCTATTTTAGAAGTAAAAGATGATTGTAAAAAACCATTAGCATTAAAATAACTACTATCACGATAACCATAATTTGCTATCAATAGATCTACTAAGCTATCGTTATTAACATCGAATAATACAGGATAAGCTCCTACTCCTACATCAATCATTTCTTCTTGGAAAAGGCCATCTGTAACAAATTGAAAAACAGGATAATCATTAGTACCTACATTTTTATAAAACCATACGCTGCGATAACTTTCTGGAATAAAAGGATTAGGTTCAAAAGGAGAAACTATAAGGTCATTAATTCCATCATTATCAATATCAAAATAAGTTGTCACAGGCAAAGAAATTAAATTTATAGGTATATCATATGATGGGAATAAGGTATCCTTTAAATTAATATGAGCAGAATCATTAGTTCCTCCATTATACAAAGCTGTAATAGTGCTATAATCAATATCACCCAATAATAAATCTTTCACATTATCACCGTTAAGGTCCAATAGTAACATTGTTGAACCAGTATGTTTAGTTCCGTTTTTACAAAAATCATTTTCATTACATTTCCATGGGCAATTTATATTTAATGTAATTTGATTTCCTGCTGCACTTTCAGCGAAATAGCCCCAACATTGCTCAACTCGTTTATAATCAAGGCTATCTGCATTGCCAAATTTTTCTATGGACTGATTCTTATGATATTCTAAATAAGTACCTAATCCAAAAAAACTTAAAATATCCAAATCTCCGTCCCCATCAATATCAGCAATAGCTGGATAATCAACAGTAGTAAGAAAAATATTAACATAGCCATTATATTGATAAGAAAGAAGCAAAGGCGTTTTTAATTCAAAAGACATACCTGTAGTTAAAGAAGAAGTATTTTTATAAACAGCAATTCCTCCATAAGAATATGTAAAAATATCTTTTTTACCATCGTTATTATAATCAGCAAGTATCATCCAATCATGAATTTGAGGAAATTTCAATTCATATTGCGGAGCATAAACAAAAGCTGTTGTTCCTATAAAAGATTGGCCTGAATTTAAATAAGTTAATATTCTGTTACCAGTTTTATCAAATATAACTAAATCTTCTATCCCATCTAAATTCATATCTATTCCACAAAACTGTACTGAATTTAAACCACCTTCCCATGGTCTATTTAACTTATTACCTAAACTATCATAAACTATTACATTTAATTCTTGTTTAAACCCAAAATCATAATAATTTTGAGCATTTATGTTAAATGATAAAAAACACAAATAAAAAATACAATCAATTGATATTATATTTTTTATATTTTTTATCGACATTTTACCTTATAAAATTAATAAGCATCAAATTTAACAATAAATTCATAATATTTTATTATTATATACAAAAATGATTAAAATGAGAATTGATAAATTATAAATGTTGTTTATATTTGCATTTTTCTAATAAAAATTGAAATAAAACCAAATACTTGTAAATTATGCAGAACAAAGGAGTTATAAAATTTTTTGCAATTATTTTTGCACTGGTATGCTTATATTCTTTATCTTTTACATTTTTTACACGCAATGTTGAAAAGAAAGCTAGAATCTATGCGAATAACGAGGAAACTAAGGAAATTGCACGTAAATTATCTAGAGGTAATCCATTATTAGAACGTTATTATTTAGATTCTGTTAGTAAGGCTCGTGAACGTTTTTACTTAGATTCGATGTCTAATGAAGTAGTTTACAACATACTTATAAGAAAATATACTTATAAAGAATGTAAAGAAAGAGAATTAAATCTTGGGCTTGACTTAAGAGGAGGAATGAATGTAACATTAGAAGTTTCGATTGTTGACTTAATAAAATCAATGTCAGGGCATTCAACAGACCCTATTTTTAATAAAGCTATAGAAAATGCTGTAAAACGCCAAAGAACAAGTCAAACTGATTTCATTAATCTTTTTTATGAAGAACTTAAAAAAATTGACCCTAATGCAAAACTTGCTGCTTTTTTCTCTACTTCAGATTTAAAAGATAAAGTTAGTCCTAAATCAACAGATGAAGAGGTTTTAAAAGTTATAAGAGAAGAAGCAGAAAATGCTATAGATAGAACGTTTCAAATCTTAAGAAAAAGAATTGATAAATTTGGTGTTACACAACCTAATATTCAAAAAATACCTGCTACAGGAAGAATACTTGTAGAACTTCCTGGGATTAAGGACCCTGAACGTGTTCGCAAACTCTTACAAGGAACTGCAAAGCTAGAATTTTGGACAACATATGATAATAAAGAAATATATCCTTATTTAGAAGAATTAAATAAAAAAGCATATGAACTAACCACTTATAAAGACACCACAAAATCATCTGCTGACTCACTAAATAAAAAAGAAAACTTAATTGCCCAAGATACCATTAAACAAGATACTATTAAAGAAATTGACAAAAAACTATCTACTGAAGAATACGCTAAAGAAAACCCTTTATTTGTTCTCTTAGCTCCAAATATTAATCAAGATGAAAATGGAAAATATTATGTAGGAGAAGGCCCTGTAGTTGGAAACGCAGCTATAATGGATACAGCTAAAATTAATCATATATTGAAATTTGGCTATAATAAAAGTATTTTCCCTAAAGAGCTTAAACTATTATGGACAGTTAAACCTTTTGATGATAAAAAATCACGACTACAACTTATAGCTATTAAAGCACCAGGTGACGGCAAACCACCTTTAACAGGCGAAAAAGTTGTAGATGCACGGCAAGACTTTTCTCAAGATGGAAAAAATGAAATAACAATGATTATGAACTCATCAGGAGCTACAATTTGGAAAAATCTTACAAAAAATAATATTGGGAAAGCTATTGCTATAGTATTAGATGATTATGTTTATTCTTATCCTATAGTACAAACAGAAATACCTAATGGACGCTCATCTATAACAGGTAATTTTACACTTGAAGAAGCTAAAGACCTTGCTAATATACTTAAAGTAGGTAAAATGCCCGCTCCTGCCAAAATAGTAGAAGAAGCTGTTATGGGCCCATCTCTCGGACAAGAAGCTATTAATGCAGGTTTAAAATCTTTTATACTTGCATTTATCCTAGTATTATTATATATGGCGCTTTATTATTCTAAATCTGGGTTAATAGCAAATATAGCTTTATTATCAAATTTGTTCTTCTTAATAGGCGTAATGGCCTCCTTAGGCGCAGTTTTAACTTTACCTGGTATAGCAGGTATTGTATTAACTATGGGTATGGCCGTCGATGCTAACGTAATAATATATGAACGTATAAAAGAAGAAGTAAGAACAGGCAAAGGTATGCGCCTCGCAATAGCTGACGGCTACAAAAATGCATATTCTGCTATTATCGACGGTAACGTGACAACACTATTAACAGGTATAGTCCTGTATATATTTGGATCAGGTCCCGTACAAGGCTTTGCAACTACATTGATAATTGGTATATTAACTTCATTATTTAGCGCTATCTTTATATCAAGACTCATATTTATTTGGTTATTAGACAAAAATACATCAATAAACTTTGGAAATAAACTAACACTTAATGCTTTCACTAAAAGTAATATTAACTTTATTAAATTAAGAAAAAGATTCTACATAGTTTCATCAGTAATAATATTAATAGGTATTGTTTCCTTATTTACACAAGGTTTAAAAATGGGAGTAGATTTTTCAGGTGGCAGAACTTATGTTATACGTTTTGACCAAGATGTTAATACATTAGAAATTAGAAAATCAATTCTTAAAACCTTAGGCGAAACTGCTGAAGTTAAAACGTTCGGCCCTTCTAATCAAATAAAAATTACTACTAAGTATATGATAGATGAATCTAGTGAAAAAGCTGATTCATTAGTATCTGTTAAAATTTTTGAAGCTCTAAAACCATTTTTCAAATCAAATATTGACTATAATACATTTGTCTCATCCACTAACGAACAAAAATTATTAGGGCTTATGAGCAGCCAAAAAGTTGGGCCTACTATAGCGGATGATATAAAAAGAGCTGCCGTACTAGCTGTATTCTTTGCATTAATAATCATATTTGCTTACATAGCTATTCGATTCAAAAAATGGCAATATGGATTAGGGGGTGTTATAAGCCTATTCCACGATTCTTTAATCGTAATTTCTACATATTCTTTATTCTATAAAATATTACCATTTTCATTAGAAATAGACCAATCATTTATAGCAGCTATATTAACTATAATAGGTTATTCTATTAATGATACCGTTATTATATTCGATAGAATACGTGAATTCGTGAAAATACACCCTAAATACGACTTAAAAACTAATATGAACGGTGCTATAAATAGTACTCTAGGTAGAACAATTAATACTACAGGAACAACTTTAGTAACACTTATTGCTATGCTATTATTTGGTGGAGAAGTAATAAGGGGACTCGTATTTTCTTTAACAATTGGTATTATAGTAGGTACTTATTCATCGGTATTTATTGCTACTCCAATAGCTTATGATTTACTATCTAAAAAAGAAAGAAAAAACAAAGAATTTAAAAAATAAATTATTACAATTTTATTAATTTTTATTCATATATTTTATTCCTTATATATAAAAAATAATTTTGTTGTAACTTTATTTTATCGAAACTTAAAGTTTTTATAAAACGTAAAATTTATTCATAATTTTTTAGTGTTTAAAATCATTAAAAATGCTTAACACTATAACAATTTTTTTAGACATAAGCGGTGGAGAATTTATCGTTATCTTAATAACTTTAATCATAGTACTAGGCCCTAAAAAAATACCCCAAATTATAAAAATTATAAAACATATAATAAAAGAAGCAAATAAAGTAACTTCTTCTTTAAAAAATGAAATTGAATTAAATAATAACATATATGATAGTGAGTCTTTTATTGACGAAAATGCTTTAAATAATAATGAACAAAAAGAAAATAATTAAATTAGTAAATTTAATCAAATAACTTTTTTAATTTTATGAATTTTAATTTTTTAATAAAAAAATTACTTTTTGATATTTTAATAATTCGTTATTATTTTTGTTGCAATAAAAAAATAAAATAATAAAAAATTAAAGATTTTTATTTATTAAAAAACTTAAAAAAACAATTAAATAATATATATAAAATGAAAATAAAACAAACCCTTTTTATTCCAATTTTTATAATCCTATCAATCGTCATATCTACAACAACCGTCTATTCACAACCTAAAAATTTTGCTCAAGCTGCTGATGAAGCATACAAACTTAAACAATATGCTGTTGCAATAGACTTATACAAAAAAGCATATAGCAAAGTCAAAAAAAATAAAACAGAAAAAAACAGGCTATTGTTTATGATTGCTGAATGTTACCGAATGAAAGGCGATACTAAAAACGCAGAAACAAGCTATAGAAGAGTAGTAAAAGCTAATTACCCTGACCCTATTGCTATTTTGTATTATGCTGATGCGCTTAAAGCTAATGGAAATTATCCTGATGCTATAATACAATACAATGCTTACAAAGAAAAAGTGCCTTCAGACCCTCGTGGATCAAAAGGCGCCGAGTCTTGCATGCTAGCGCAAAAGTGGATTGATAATCCAACAAGATATGAAATAAGTAATGAAAAAAAATTTAATACCAGAGAAGGTGACTTCGCTCCTGCATGGGCCGATAAAAAATATAAAGCTATTATGTTTACTTCTAATAGAGAAGGCTCTATTGGCAACAGATCTGACGATTGGACAGGCGATAAGTTTACAGATATATGGATAACTACACAATCGAAAGGTGGTGTTTGGAGCACCCCTACTTTACTAGACGAAGATAATATAAACACCCCTGCTAACGAAGGTACTGCTATATTAAACAGTAGCGGAAATATTATATACTTTACCAGATGCCCCATGGAAAAGAAAAAACAACTGGGATGCCAAATATTCGAAGCTAAGAAAAAAGGTAAAGGCTGGGGTATTCCTGAATTAATTGACATTGCTTCCGATAGTTTTACCGTAGGACATCCTTCTCTTAGTGCTAATGAACTTGAACTATACTTTTCTTCTAATATGCCAGGTGGTTACGGAGGAAAAGATATTTGGGTAATTAAACGCTCAACTAAATCTAAACCATGGGGAAAACCTGAAAACTTAGGACCGTCCATAAATACTGAAGGAGACGAAATGTACCCTTTCATAAGAGAAGATGGCGTACTTTACTTTTCATCTAATGGACACATCGGAATGGGAGGCCTTGATATATTTAAAGTGGAAAAAGTAGGCGATACTTGGGGAACCCCTGAAAATATGAAATATCCTATTAATTCTGAAGCTGATGACTTTGGAATCATTTTTCTAGGAACAAAAGAAGAAGGATACTTCTCTTCTAATCGAAAAGGAGGTAGAGGAAATGATGATATATATTATTTTATAAAACCTCCTTTAATATTTACACTTAAAGGTAAAGTAACTGATGAAGCTACAGGTAAAATAATACATGGCGCTATCATATCTTGCATAGGTTCCGATGGCTCTTCTTATATAGATACTACAAATGCTGCAGGAGGTTATGAATTTGATAAAACTCAAATACTAGAAAATACTTCTTATGTTTTAACTGTAAAAAAAGATGGTTACTTCGGTAATAGAGGTACCACCACTACTGTAGGTCTAACCAAAAGTACTGACCTAGTATTAGACTTCGTATTAACTCCTATACCCGTAGAGCCTATTGTATTACCTGAAATATTATATGACCTTGATGATTGGAAACTTAAACCTCAATATCAAGATTCACTTAACGGCTTATATGATATACTAGTTAAAAACGAAAATATTACAATAGAACTAGGCTCACATACTGATACAAGAGCATCTAAAGAATATAATTATGAACTTTCTCAAAAAAGAGCACAATCTGTT